>CAZYEM010000328.1:0-4106 GCA_964646395.1 uncultured Bacteroides sp. | reverse complement strand
ATAAAATTTGATGACTTAAAATACTAAAAACATAGTAGTACAACATGGATGCAGAAGAAGAATTTGATGACGAGGAATATGCGGAAGAGTTTGAGGATGCTATCCTTCCAGAAGAGGAAGTCGCCCCCGATAGTAAGCCAGAGCTCAAGCGTCTTTATCAGCAACATCCAGAATGCAACTTAGACTATATGGAACAAGTGATTCCTAAAATCCCCCTACAAGTCCTACCACCAGGTGGGGAACAAGCAGACGCTAACCACCGGACGTACCCGTTTCTTACCAATTTTGAGCGAACTAAAATCATCGGTCTACGTGCCAATCAAATCAGTCGAGGTTCTGTCCCTTTTGTATCAGTCCCAAAACACATCACGGATGTGCGTGACATTGCGCGATTGGAACTGGAACAGAAACGTCTGCCTTATCTCATTAAACGCCCTTTACCCAATGGAACCTTTGAATATTGGAGACTATGTGACCTTCTCATTCTTGCCTAAACAATTTCTGTGCGATAAGAACGTATTGGAATATTACTCTTATTTTTTTCACTTAATGAACGACGCTTTTCACTATACAAATGACGTACTACATTATTGTATTCCCTTTCATGTAATATGGATATGGAAATAGGAATATTTAAGAGTTCTTTTGATTGCCCCGATGAGACAGAAAGGACTTTCTGGGGTTTCATCCGCTTACTTTTTATCCTGAAATAAAATTTGATCACTTATCTTTTATTTCTGGTAGTTAATAAAATGAATTCTGATATGATCAATCATCAAGACTGGACAACGGTTACATTAAAGCGTCGACCGGTCAAAAAAGAGTCTCAAGATGCAGAAATCAATGAGCGCAATCGCATGGCGAAACTGGATTCTCCTGAAAATGTTATCACAAAAAAGAGTGTTCAACCCGAATCGCTACAAACCCTCATTCGCAAACGGATCGAAATGAAACTCAATCAAGAGAAAGCGGATCAACTCTGCTCCTTTCCCCGCCATACCTTTAAAGAAATCGAAGCGAATCGTGCTGTCCCTACGCAAGAGCAACAATCACGCATTCAGCGACACTTCGGAGTTCAAATGAAGATTAATACGGAGAAGGTGTTAATATAAAGATAGTATCATAATAGATAAATAAATGAATCCATTTCTGTGGCATTTTCAGCGCACACAACATTTATGTGTGTATCAATATTTTAAAACGAATTCGCTCCCAAGCACTCTATTTTTTCCTTATGTGACAAAACTGACACTGATTGATTGTAGCCGCAATGGTGTATCGCATCTTCTTTTTCCAGAGCGTTTTCCACAATTGAAGCAGATCCAATATTTATCAGGGCATCCAGGGATTTATGATATTCATCAACGATTTCCAAAGTCGGTGTCATGGGTCTTTCCCAATCGTGATTATGCCTTTTATAATTGTATGGTCCAAGCAGGTTTCGGTAAAAAAAATAACGATTTAATTTTGTCATATATTATGGGTCAAAAAATAAAAGACAAGATGTATTTTGACATTCATGTACCTGGATATGGATATACGGATGGAGATAAGTATCAAACCCATATGCATCAATATTTTCAAGATCCAAATGTGCTAACCTTGCCATCTAATGAACTTATTCCATCTAAAAATGATGAGCAGTATCATCTAGATTATCTTCGGCGAACGGCACACCCTATTCAATTGTATGAACGTTATTTATTGGAACAAGATTTTTTTGCCCATATTATGAAAGATTCCTAAGAAAAATAGGAAAATGGTATGTGTGAGTTTAACCACCCTGACGCCATTCCTTGCCACAGTTCAAGCATGTGATAAAGATAGTCATCGGTTCATCCGCGGAACGTGTCTGTAGTTCATAATAGGTACATTCTTTCTTTTGACAACGACGACATTTGAATTGGTCCGTTGCTCTGCTTTTGTTTCCTTCCAAAATCTTTTGTTCTCGTTGTAGTAATTTATCCTTCAACGCGAACCACCGTTCAGGGTACATTTCATATGCTGACATAAACGGAATCGCATTCAATTTGAACTCTCCTTCTTCCACTCTCTTCAACAGTCGTGTATTTTGAACAGGGCTCTGCGGATGAATATTGCTAATGACGGATCGTACCATTTGGCGATAGACTTCGCAGAATCCTGTTGATTTCCAATTGCGCGCGATGTACTGACGTTGCGCAAACTGATAGGATGATTCAAAGATGGACTTCTCCAAAGAGCGAATGTCATCCGTTGTAAACATTGTGTCTAGAAAGGACAAATTCTTGATACAGGCAAGTCGCATCGTATTTGATTCAGGTGGAGATTCGACTGAGATTTCTTCTTTAAGCGCAGCAGTATCTACTTTCGTGTAGACGGGTGCACGACGGCGTTTCACTACCACAGGAACTTCTTCCTCTTCCTCTTCTACTTCTTCCTTGTCTGGAATGGATTCTTTTTCTGTATCACTATCGTCAAACGCATCCTTTACCGATTTATCATCCTCTTTTTCATCTTCTGAGAGTTCCTCCTCTGAATCCTCTTTTTCGTCCTCATTTTCTTGCTGATAAAATGCGTTCCATTGTTCTACTGTACACGGAATAGGATTTTCCCATGTGTGACCAAGTGACGTGATAATGATGATATCGCCAAACAGTGGCATATCTGAATAGGGCACAGGGAGTTCCACCTTATTCTCCGTTCCTTTTTTACCTTTTTTATAACCGAACAGAAAGAAGACCTTGCTATCATATTCATAGTGACCTACCATTTCAGGTTGCTCCTTCTTCTTTACATATTTTTGAATTGCCTCCATCGTAAGGGTGCCATCGGCAGATAATGGAAGATTAATTTTACGACATTCACCTTTCGTGGAGAGGAGTACCGTGGAAAGAGTAGGCATGTCTGATGGTTTCTACTTTCTATTTGGATGATGTCTCCGTCAAATTTTGTAATTTTGTAATTTTGTGATTTCTGGTCAGAGGACACGGATCTAAATAGATGCCTCCTTTATGATATAGTATTCCATTGTACAACCAATGCCATCTCTTTTTGTTTGGAAAGCGACTTCGCCTCTTACCTCTTCTACTTCTCTGACCTATTATTCAGGTTCTAATTGGTTTCTAGAAGAACATTCTACTTATTCTAAGAGCGCGATGTATTTGAATCAGCAACCTCTTTCTAATCATGGATGGGTATATGATATCAAATGGATGCCAACAAATTGGGTGGGTTCCCATTTGTTGGAAAATGTATCTGTCCCCTATGCTCTTCTCAAAGAGGATGTAGTAGGACGCTTAGAACAATGGGGTGATTGGATGCGCTTTACTAGCTATCATGAGGTAGATGACAAAGAGGCAGAGTGGGAACGCATTCAACAATGGGTTCTAACAAATACTGTTAAGAAAGCATCGGTGAAACCATTGGTATCGCAAGCACAGCAAGAATCCTATGAACCATGCCTTATCAATCTATCTGCTGGCAATTTATCTGCTGGCAATTTATCTGCTGGCAATCTATCCGCTAGTCATTCACCTGTTTCTCATAGAAATTACAGTAGACCCTCTCAACATTTCCACCAACCACATTCACGCTATCCGCATCAAAAAAAGAGGATTGTGGCATGATGTTCAAACACACGTATGATTTTCAAGAGACCAAAAAGAGGAAATGAATCCATACCTATCCATTACGCTGCTTCTACTCATCGGGTTTGCTGTCTATTTTTTAGTCCGTGATAGGATTTTTGATACACCACATGTTTCCTTTGCTGCAGAACCATTTTCCGTTCCTGCTTATTCTTCCATTCCTGCCCCCGCTTCCATTGAAATTCGTCAGGCACCCATTTATCCTGAGCGAACCATTACTTCTTCCGGCCCCAATCCTCCCAATCAAGAAGCACCCAATGGTGAACAAGTCGTCTATGGCGACCCTTCCCCCAAAGATCCCTATTACGAAAAAGAAGACAGCTCCGACATTCCCGAACATTTACGTCACCCCGAGCGCTCTTTCCGTCCCGCTCCCATGAACAATAATACCACCATCGCTGTTCAATCTGGTGTAGCTAGTCAGAATCTTCAAGTCAATAATGATAATTCGCAGCAGTTTCAGCAGGAATTGATTCA
>CAZYEM010000327.1:0-4118 GCA_964646395.1 uncultured Bacteroides sp. | reverse complement strand
ATAGTAATCTTATTGAAAGTTAATTGGAAGTAATTTTTCAAAAGCAAGTTCAAACAGGAATAAGTTTGATGAATTCTTTCAAAAGCAAGTTCAAACGGGAATAAGTTTAAGCAATTCTTTATTGGGATTTATTAAATTTTAATTTTTTCGGCCAATTCAATAAGTTTGTTACAGGTTTTAAAATTTCGGGTTGATGAAATTACTTTTAATTTGTTTTCAATAAACCTGTTCGTTATTTTTGAATTGCTATAGCCGTTCGGACAATATAGATAGAGCGTTTTCCCAAGAATTTTAAATTCTTCATTCTGAGATAACTTTATACTTATATTTTCGATATAATCAGGTAAAGGTATTGCTGATAAAAAGCTAAAATACAAAAAAGATATGTCTTTCGTTTGATCTTTTAAATAAGGATTGTTTGCAATAATTTCTTTAAATTCATCAGTTTTAAAAATAAAAACGTTTACATCTAGTCCAAACATTTCTTTTATTTGTAATGAAATTATTTTCTCAAGATAATGTGGTAATGTTTCAAGTGTTTGAAAAACAACATTTCCACTCTGAATATAAGTCTTGATATTAGTAAAACCTAATTTGAAATAAAGCTTATAAAGCTCATCCGTTTTAATCAAATTATATCCACTTACGTTGATTCCTCTTAAAATTGAAATATATGTTGTCATTTGAATTTAATTCTTAAACTTTGTACCACATAGTGACTTTATTGTTGTTGTGTTCTACCTTTATTTTTTTATGTATTGCTACTTCAAAAATGAGGTTTTTTTATTTTAACAACCGGTGATTTTCATTTGCCAAAATCTGATGATATAAAGTTGCTGATTATAAAAGCTGCAAAATTAAACTTTTTAGTCAAATGGTTTTATTATTTGTAATAGATTTATAACTTTGCAAACTCAATAGGAGGGATGCCGGAGCGGTCGAACGGGGCTGTCTCGAAAACAGTTGATCTGCCAAAAGTGGATCCGGGGGTTCGAATCCCCCTTCCTCCGCAAATTCAATTTATTTACAAAAGCACTAATTACTATTATTTTAGTGCTTTTTGTTTTTGTAAAATATCAGGATGTCTTCTATAATAAATGTTAAAAAACAAAGATTAGTTTATTTTATCCTGATTGTATTTAAAATCTTTATAATTTTACTGATTCAAAAACAAAAATATTTCTAATTTTCAAAAGAGAGTGAACTTAATAGAAAAAATAAAGGAAGTTGCAGGTAATTATTATCTCAATAATCACAAAAACAAAGTAATAAGAAATCGAATGATTTCTAATTTAAATGATGCTAAAACTATTGGTATTATTTATATATTAGAAAATGAAACAACTTACAACCATATTACTCGATTTATTAAATTACTTCAGGATAAACATATAAATGTAAAAGCCATTGGTTATTTTGAAGGCAATATCCGTCCAATTTATGCAATAGAAAAGCTTTCACTCGATTATTACGATAAAAAAGATCTTAATTGGTTCAAAAAGCCGAATAACAGTTATGTAAATGATTTTCTGAAAACCGAATTTGACATCTTAATTGATTTATCATTAGAAGATATTTTTCAAACAAAATACATCTCAACATTATCAAGATCAAAATTTAAAGTAGGAAAAGGTGGTGAAAAAAACAAGGAAATTTTTGATTTAATGATAGATATTAATACAAAAACTTCATTGGATGAATTTATAACCTTACTAATACATTATCTTAGCATTTTAAATATAAAAGAAAATGATTAACAAACTTAAAGGATGCGGTGTTGCTATTATAACACCATTTCACAAACATGGAACTGTGGATTTTACTTCACTCGGAAAAGTAGTTGAACATATTATTTCCAATGGTGTAAATTATATTGTAGCATTGGGAACTACAGGCGAAACGGCAACTCTGACAGAAAAAGAGAAAATTGCTGTTGCCGATTTTATAATCGAAGCCACAGACAATAGAGTTCCGATTGTACTTGGTATTGGTGGAAATAATACACAGAAAATTATTGAGCAGGTAAAAGAAACTAATTTTGAAGGTATAAGTGCCATATTATCAGTAGCTCCCTATTATAATAAACCACAACAAAAAGGATTGTTTTATCATTTTAAAAGCATAGAAGAAGTAAGTCCGGTTCCTATGATAATATATAATGTTCCGGGACGAACCGGCGTTAATATTAGTGCTGAAACTACTTTGAAATTAGCCCGTGAAGTTGAAGGAATTATAGGAATTAAGGAAGCATCCGGAAATATGATGCAAATTATGCAGATTATAAAAGATAAGCCTAAGGATTTTTTGGTAATTTCAGGAGACGATGCTTTAACGATGCCTTTAATTTGCGCTGGTGCTGATGGGGTTATCTCAGTTGTTGCCAATGCTTTTCCAAAAGAATTTTCAGAGATGATTAAATTTTCATTAGACGGAAATGTAGAAAAAGCCAAAGCAATCCACTATAAACTATTGGATTTCAGTAATGCAATTTTTGAAGATGGTAGCCCAGCCGGTATTAAAGCTGCATTAGAATATTTAGAATTATGCCAGAATAATTTACGATTGCCTTTAGTTAAAGTTAATAAACAAACGATTACTAATATTCACAGTACAATTAAAGAAATTATTTCATAAAACCAAAGGCTTACAATATGTAAGCCTTATTTGTAATGTGCAAGTTCAATTATCTTTTTAGCATTTTAAATCTATTTTTTAGCATAAATATTGCTCATGCACAGGAATTTAATTATCTGCCTAAATTTTCTGATAACCAAATAATAAAGCATTCTTATTTTACACTTTCATATTCCGAAAAAGATGAACTGGCAGATTGGGTTGCTTACATGATTTGTAGAAAAAGAATGGAGGGAAAAATTAAAAGATCCGATAAATTTGTTTCAGATCCTTTGGTTTTAACACAATCTGCAAAACCAGAAGACTATCGGAAAACCGGCTATGACAGAGGTCATCTTGCACCAGCTGCCGATATGAAATTTAATGAAATTGCAATGAAAGAATGTTTCTATATGAGCAATATGTCACCTCAAAAACCTGCATTTAATCGTGGAATATGGAAAATTCTGGAAGAGCAAATTCGGAATTGGGCAGTTGAATTTGATACTCTTTATATAATAACTGGTGGTGTTCTTAAAAATATTGATGTCAAAATAGGTTATAATCAGGTTAGTGTACCCAAATACTATTATAAGATAATTTTAAAATATAATTTCAACGAAAAAAAAGCAATTGCTTTTATCATGCCAAATCAAAAAGGAGAAGTTCCCATTTTAAATTATGCTGTAACTATTGACAAAATTGAAGAAATAACAGGAATAGACTTTTTTCCTGAACTTCCTGATAAAATTGAAAAGAAATTAGAAAGTCAGCTAAATGTAGATATGTGGAAATAAAAAGTAAATTAGTAGGTTATGCTTTTTGTAAATAGCTGTTTAGCTTATTAATTTAAAGTAAAACAACTTTTAATAATAATGAATTTTTAAACTCTTATATGTTTTTGAAAGTCTATCTTAAAATAAAACTCTTTTTTAAAAATAACCTTTTGATTTTCAGTAACCCATTAATGGATAGTGAAGAATTATCAACTTCAGATTTCCTTTACAATTAAATATTGACTTGAAATATTTTTGTATGTTTTGGAAAATTATACAATTATTTGACTTAATAATTTATTAATATTAACTTAATCCACACTTAACAGCAAATGCATTATGCTGGTGTATATTTGCACTGTAAAAATAATTAAGTACAAAATGAAAAAGACAATCTTATTATCAGTTTTATTTATAGCATTTATATGCTTTTCTTATGCAGGTGAGCCTTTAAAATCAGTAAAAATTGAAGAAGTTCAAAATGTTTTAAAAGGTAAAGTTATTGACAAAATAACAGGTGAAGTTTTAGTTGGAGCCGTTATAAATGTTGGTAACGATGAGTACAAAACTTATACAGATTTGGATGGTAATTTTGAAATTAAAAATGTAAAAGAGGGTAAATACAATATTGTAGTATCGTATATCTCTTACAGTTCAAGTTTAATAGAACAAACCACTAGTGTCCGGTTGTTGATTGAGAGTTTGTTCTGGATCTCTTTATTATAAGGC
>CAZYEM010000326.1:0-4118 GCA_964646395.1 uncultured Bacteroides sp. | reverse complement strand
TAAATAATAAAGAACGTTTCATATTAGAAACTTCAAAAATATTATCATTAAGTGCGTAATGTAATTAAGAGAGGATGTTGTAAATGGCAAGTACTGTAATATCAGACCAAAAACTTATGTTCTATCCAACAGAAAAAATGGAAACGTATAGAATATTAGGAATGTTAGGCAGTGTTAAAATAAAAGAATATGAAAGATATAATCTAAAAAAAGAATTAGGGGATGATAAATACAAAGAATTAGGTGTAATATCTTTAGATAACCAAATAGATAGTGGATATGTTTATTATGATTATTTTCTACAACAAAGAAATTATGATGCAATAAAAAAATATTTTGAATATAGTTTAGCTTATGGGAAAAAAGAAAATGAATATATTACAATTTGTGACGGATTTGCAGGAGAAGCCGATTGGCTTAATCTGTTTAATACTGCTATGGATTATTCTCAATATGATGCAAATTTATTAACAATAGCAAATGAATTAGAATATAATAGATATAATCAAATTATTACTAAAAATATTGATGAAATAACAAATGAAAGTTTTGAAGATTTTAATATACCTAAAAATAGTGTAAGTTTATATTTATACAATCCCCCTTATGGTTCAACGGGAAGTGCTGGAAATATGATTAGAAATGTCAAATATTATTTAAAAATGACGTTAGAAAAAGAATTTATATATAATCCTAAAAATTCAAGGGATTATAAACAAGGATATGCTGTTTTTGTTATTCGTAAAGATGATTTTTTAGATAGTTTAGATTTACTATGTAAATATTTTAGAATTAATGAAAACTCAATATATAAAGTTCATGCAGATGAGTATGAAAAATATAAACAATATGTATTTATTGCACAAATAAGAAAAAATCCATTTGATTTTAACAAGCAAATAGATTTATTTGATTATAATAAACACTACAATAATATAAAATCAATTATCGAATCAGAACCTGAATTTAATATCAAAAAATATATGAATATTTATTATATGAAATATACGGAGATACCATATTATACACTTAAAGAAAATTATGAGATAATAAAGAATAAAATTAATTATAATAGTAAAAAAGATTCTGTTTATAATTGGATAAAAGAAGTAACAGAAGTTAAAGATTTAAGTTGTGAAAAATTAGAAGTTCCAAAACCTTTGAAAGAATCTGAAATTGCACAAGTTTTAGCAAGTGGATATATAAATGGGAATATATCTTTAAAAGATGAGAATAATATAACATATGGAAATCATATTGTTGTTGGTGGTACAAAAACTGTAATTACTACTGAAGAAAATATAAAAAAAGGTGATGACGGTAAAAAAATTACAGAAACTAAAACAATAAAAATGAGTAAACCATATTTAAATGTCTTATGCAATATAAACGGACAATTAACTATAAAGGAATTGGGGGAATAAAATTGTATTATTTGCAATCAAATAGTAAAAACAATAAAATCAATTGTAATACTGATTTAATTATTATGGATGGCAGAACTCCTATTGTAATTAGTTTATATGATATTCAGATAAAAAATAAAAAAATATGTGCTGATTTAATCTCTATAAATCAAGGAAATAGTTATGGTGATTTAACTTTGAAAAGTAGGGAAGATATTTATTTTTCCCAAGATATTAGTACTTATAATATTGGGAAATTCAGATTTAAAACAGAAAAAGGCAATGAAAATTATGCACATACCATGATATATAATAATGAAATTTCAAAGTATTGTATTAATTGGGATAACGAAAATTTAGTTAGTTTTGTTACAAAATATTTGAGAAACGTTTGTTTTTTGCCACTTGACGAGGATATAGTTTCACAATTAATTTGTAAAAAAGATGAAAGTTTAAATGCAATTGTCAAAAAAATAGATGTATACACAAGTAATCCTATTTATGAAAATTTAGAAGCATATATAATAAGTGAACATTGGATAAAAGAAGAATTAAAAAAAGTCAAATTAAACAATGAAGTTTTTAAAAATGATTTGAATTGGGATGAAATTGAGGATATAGAAGATTATATTTTTACATTTCTTGAACCTATAAAAGACAAACTAAAAGATAATATTAAAGTTTTGTATAATCCTAAAAAAATAAGCAAATATATGTTTGAAGGAAAAAAGAAACCGTTTGATGGGCAAATACCTATTATTCAAAGTGGAATTGAAGTATTAAATAAAAATAGATTTGTTTATATTGCCGCCGAACAAGGTTTTGGTAAAACAAATTGCTCTACAAAAATAAACCATTCTTATTTTAAAGAAAAGAATAAAAATAATTATTATACATTATGTATAGTTCCAGCATTGACATTAAAACAATGGGAAGAAGAACTAAAGGAATCGATAGGTGATAAAATCAATGTTTATATAATAAGAAAAACTGACGAATTTATAAGATTGTATAATAAAAGTAATTTAAAATTTGACAAACCTACTTATATCTTAGTTGGAAAAGAAACTTTTAAATTAGACAGTAAGAAACGTCATGGTGTAAATGTAAAAAGAAGAGAAATTGAGTTTAGAAAAAAAGAAGTTACACATTACGGTAGTTGGAAAAATGAAAGTGTTAGAAATAAAAAAGAGATAATAGAAATTGCTTTTTGTCCTGATTGTGGAGTTCCTTTACAGAATCAATTAAGAAAAACTGAAGATGTATTTTTCACCGAAAAAGATTTTATGGGGAATCCTAAAAAAAGTAATTACAAATGTAATCAATGTCAAGCAGTTTTATGGCAAAACACATACGATAAAACAAAAAAATCAAGTTTAATAAGATTTATAAAAACAAAAAATATTCATTTTGACAGTGTATTAATTGACGAAGTGCATCAGTCCAATAATGGTGAATCAATAATTGGTAATGCTACACGAACATTATTTAATTATGCTAATAAGATACTATTATTAAGCGGAACATCTAATTCCGGGTATAGTAGTTCATTTCATAATTTAATGATTGGATTGTTACCAAATAAATTAAAAGATAATAATGTAATGGATATTACTAATTTTATAAAAACATATGGAACATTACAAGCTGTTACAAATAAAAAAGATGGTGATTATTTCAGAAGTGGACGTTCAGAAATAAAAGACAGTGATTTCAAAGAAATAGAGGGTGTTAATCCTATATTATTTACTAAATTTTTAGCACAGAATTATGTTTTTGCAACATTAAATGATTTAGGGAAAGACCTGCCAAACCTTAATGAATATTATATTCCTATTCAAAATTCTGAAACAATAGAAAACTATGAAAGAGTATTACTTAATGATATAAAAAAAGGAAATTCTTTTAATTCAAAAATGTATGAGTCTACAATTGTTAAACACTATATAAATAATCCTTTTAATTGGAGTAGTATATTAATACAGACTAAAGAAAAGGAAGAGTTAATTCAACCAATTAATATAAAAAATGAGGAAGATTTACTTAACAAAGAAATAGAATTATTAAAGATTATAAAGAATGAAGTTGCTGATGGTAGAAAATGTTGTTTGTATATTGACTTTAACAATGGGGGGCAATATATGCAAGGTGATAGTTTGCCGAACAGAATAGAAAAAATATTAAAAAACAATGGAATCAAAACTTTTCAATTAAAAACTTCAGTTCCTGTAATTGAGAGAAAAGAATTATTAGATAAGAAAAAAGATGAGTTTGAAGTATTAATTACTAACCCTATTTTAGTGCAGGTGGGATTGAATTTAACGTTTATTTCAACGTATATTAACTATATGCCAAGTTATAGATATGATATAGTTAGTCAAAGTAATAGAAGGGGATTTAGAGCAAATAGCACATTAGAGAATAGAATTTATCATTTGTATTATGAAAATAGTATAGAAAATAACATTATTAAAAGGTATCAACGAAAGATGGCTGAAGCTCAAGCAATTGAAGCTAAGTTTGATGTAGCATTAGAAAGTGAAGATATAAGAACAAGTAGTATTTTTGGTAAAAAATTAAATGATAGTATTAAATAATTAGGGAACAATAAAAGTAAAACAAAATAATAAAAATAATTATAAAAATACTTGACATACAATAAGCACTATGTTATAATAGTTATTGTAGATAGTGCTTATTATATTAATTTTA
>CAZYEM010000325.1:0-4119 GCA_964646395.1 uncultured Bacteroides sp. | reverse complement strand
TGCGAAGTGGAATTGTTGTTCACGAATTAAAATAGTATTTTAATCTATATAAAAGCACTTATATCTCTATAATATAAGGGCTTTTATATTTAATATAATCAGGTAAAACAAAAAACAGCCTGAAATAAACCGATTTACTTTTTGTACCGATAGATTTACTTGCTTTATAGATTTCATTTTTATTTTGGTAGTTGAGATTGTAATTTTGAATTATAATCAAATAAAACATTAATCAAATAAAACACATAAAAATGAAAAAAATAATAAGTTTAGTATCGGTAAGTATTTTTGCTATAGCATTTAATACTCAACTTTTCGCACAAAATCATCGTTGGGATGATATTATTGCGAATGATTCTTTAACAGTAAAAAATCCTCAGGAAATAACTACTGATGGACCTTATGAAAATGATTTTTTCTTAAATTCAAAAAAATCCCAACCACCAAGTAACAAAATACAGAAAAACAATTCTTATGATGTTAAGATAATTTCAATAGCATCTTCTGATTTGATTATAATTCAAAATGCATGCTTCAAATCTGTTGTTGAAATTTACAATACTGAAGGTAAATCGTTTATTAAGAATGTTGTAACTAATAATAATTTCAATATAAATGTATCAGATTTTCCCAAAGGCATATATATTATTGTTGTAAATAGTGAAAATCAAATAATATCTAAAAAAATAGCTATACAATAGTACGGTTTTTTTCTCTATTTTTTTTTAGAGGCTGGTGATTATTCGCTGGCCTTTTTATTTTATTATTGTCAATTAAATTGCTTGATGATTTCTTCCTATTATTTAAACCTTCTTATTTAAAAACCGGAAAGCTTATTAACTCATACTTTTATTGCATTTTCTTAGATAAAAGGGGATATGAAAATTTGATTTTATGAGACGAACAAAATTTTTAAAACCAAAGTTTATTTATGTAAATGTTTTGATCTGAGCTTATCGAATTAAGAATTTATAATTGAAAATCAAAGAAGAAAGAGTAATTATTAGAAGTCCCGATAAACATGTTGAGGTCACTTAGCAATGCATCAAAGAAAGCTTGCTGATAAAATATATCTTAACAGTTCATTGCTCCAATACTCACATTCCACAATTATGAGTTAAAACAATATCTTTATTTAAATCATATTTTGTCATTTATCCTTTTAGATTTGATAAATTTTGTAGTTTTGTAATCAAAAACAAATTTAATCTATTGCTATGAAAAATCCTATTCTCATTTTAATTCTTCTTATTATACAGCTGTTTAATTGTTCTTTCGCACAAAGCCGTAGAGATTTTGACATTCCTGATATTAATGGATATATTATATTAAAAGGTGATTTTCATACGCATACTATTAATTCTGATGGACAGGTAATGCCCGAAATTAGAATAAAAGAAGCTTGGCGTGATGGTTTGGATGTAATTGCAATTACAGATCATATATATATTCCTTACACATTATCTGAAAAAAATATTGATGAAAACATCTCATATGAAACTGCATTAAATCAGGCACATAAATTGGGATTAATTTTAATAAATGCGACAGAAATTACGTGCAATATGCCTCCGGGGCATCTTAATGCTTTATTTATGAAAGATAACAATAAACTTAAGAAAAACAATTATAAAGATGCTATAGCAGAAGCTCATTTGCAAGGAGCATTTATAATATGGAATCATCCGGGTTGGAAAGCCCAGCAACCTGATACGACTATCTGGTTTGATGAACATACGGAGCTTTATAATAAAGGGATGCTCAACGGAATTGAAGTTGTTAACGAAAATGACTATTATCCAATTGCTTTTAATTGGGCATTGCAAAAAAAATTAACTGTTTTTGCAAATTCGGATATACATGAATCTATTGAATTCGTTTACCCTGTAAATAAGGGACTTCACAGACCTATAACTCTTGTTTTTGTTAAAGAAAGAAATGAAAATGGTTTGAAAGAAGCTTTTCAAAACCAAAGAACTATTGCTTATTATAAGCAAACATTAATAGGAAGCAAAGATTTAGTACAAGCATTGGTAGAAAAATGCCTTATTATTTCCAATCCTCAAACTGAACTAAATAATAATAATAAAACAACGGTATTAATTTCTAACAAAAGCGATTTTCAATTTGAACTGGAAACCATAGACAATAATAAATATAATCTGGAAACTGCATATACTATTCCACCACATGGAACGATAGCGGTAATGCTTAATAATATTGCAAACAACTCTGTTTCAAATAACGCTATACAGCTCTCATTCAAAGTCAAAAATACAATTATTGACATAAATGAGAATCTGATTTTAAATCTTAGTTTCAATATTTTCACATGGGGCAATATAAGACTCGACAGAATTAATACTGATACTTATAAAGTTAATCCTTCAGGTTTTTCCCCTGATATTCAACTTTTTTACACCTCTGATGGAAATGATGCTGATATAAATTCAAACCCTTTAAGCAAATCTTTTGAAGCTAAAGATATGATAAACATTAAAATAGCTGCATTCAACACACAAAAAAAGAAGATTTCTGATTTTAATCAACTTTTCGTTTCTCATAAAGCTATTAGTAAAAACATAGTTCTCTCCTATTTGCCTGAAAAAAAGTACTTTGCAAATGGAGCACTTTCACTTATTGATGGAATATTAGCAACTACCGACTTTACTTCAGGTAAATGGTTAGGTTTTAAACAAAAAGACATGGAAGCTATTATTGATCTTGAAAAAGAAACAGAAATAAGTTTAATAGAAGTAAGTTTTCTTGAAAGTCAGAAATCATGGATTTTTCTTCCAAAACAAGTTGAATTTTATTATTCTTCTGAAGGGAAAAACTATATTAATTGCGGAAATATTTCATATTCAGATAAAGAAAGTAATAATTCTAACATCGTAAAAGCAATTTTTGATAAAAAACTTAAAACAAGATACATTAAAATTATTGCCAGAAATACAGCTTATTGTCCCAAATGGCATTATGCCTCGGGAAATGAAGCATGGTTGTTTTCAGATGAAATTATTATTAAATAGTTTTTTCAAAACTATTAATTTATTCAGAAAGTAAAGAGATGAGTTTTTTGGTTATCAATATTAAAATAAGAAAAAACCATAACCGAATTACTTAATAAATTATACAATAAAAAAGTCTAATAAATATTCTGCCGAAATCCAGAATTAATATTGATTTGTTTGTTTCATTTAATGTATTTCCCTATTTTTGCAGGAAAAATTAACTAATTATTATTTTTATGTACAAAGTATTAACATTTTTACTTATTTTGATAAATAGCTTTTTGGGGATTTCTCAAAACTATTTAATCAGTTTTACAGCTGTTGCACCTAATTCTACTATAACTTTCGACAGCATTCAGGTTTATAATCTAACACAAACCACCAATAAAACACTGTTTTATGGAGATGTGTTGCAACTTGGACATTTGGGTATAAATAATTTAAACTCAGGAGATGAGAAAATTACTCTTTTTCCTAACCCAACCAACGGAAACGCTGAATTATCCTTTTATTGCGAAGCAGCAGGTGTTACTAATATTAAAGTTTATGATTTGGCGGGCAAGGAAATTACCTCAGTCTATCATAATCTGAATATTGGACTACAAAAATTCAATATCAGTGGAATTAATAAAGGCATGTATTTTATACAGATTTCGGGTGTCGGATTTAATTATACAGTAAAATTATTATCTCATACTTCATCTAATCAGAAATTTACAATAAATTATTCGGGTAGTGAGAATACTGATAAATATCAAACACATTTAAAGAACTCCAATTCCAATGTTTTTATGGATTATAATAATGGAGATCAACTTTTACTAAAGGGATTTTCATTTAATTACAAAAAAATTATTACAACAGTTCCTACTTCTGATAACACAATACACTTTATTTTTATAGAATGTAAAGATATTGAAAACAATAATTATGCTACAGTAAAAATTGGTTCTCAAAACTGGATGGCAGAAAATCTGAACACTGTACTTTACCGTAATGGAGATAGCATTAAAAATATACTTACTGAACTTGAATGGATTAATGCTACTAAAGGTGCGTATTGTAATTACAATAATAATCCTGCAAATGCTATAGTTTATGGGAA
>CAZYEM010000324.1:619-4136 GCA_964646395.1 uncultured Bacteroides sp. | reverse complement strand
GCGATGTATTCAGCTATCAGGTCTGTGATGTGGATGGAGACTGTTCAACAGCAACCGTAACGATAACCATTGATCCTGTTGATGATGCACCTGTAGCTGTAAATGATGTAAACACTACTTCACAAAATACAGCTGTAAGCGCGAGTGTTATTGGAAATGATACTCAAAGTGGTGATGGTGGAAATATATGGAGTCTGTCAGGTTTAAATGGAGGTGCCTCAAATGGCACTGTTATTATGGATATTAATGGTAATTATACTTATACTCCTGCTTTAGGTTATTCCGGAAGTGATGTTTTTACCTATACATTATGTGATATTGATAATGATTGTTCAACCGCAACAGTTACGATAAATATTAATGCTGTAAATTTATGTCTGACACCTAAAGTTTTATTACAGGGGCCTTATGATGTTAATACACATTTGATGTGGGATAGTTTAAGGGTTCGTAATTTCATACCTGTTACTGAGCCATATTCTTCATATCCTTATAGTTTAAATTTCACTCATATAAGTGGCGGTGGTGGTGAAACCATCCTTAATCCAACAACAGTGTTTGGAGTTACAGGATCTAATGCAATAGTTGATTGGGTATTTATCGAACTTAGAGATAAAAACAATAATAAATTAGTTAAATATACTCGGTCAGCATTGTTGCAAAGAGATGGTGATATTGTTGATGTTGATGGTATTAGTCCTATATGTTTCCAAGGATTAACTGACTTTCAGTATTATGTTGCAATTCGACATAGAAATCATTTAGGAGTGATGACATCCAATATAATAACAATGACCCCACAAGGAACTATTGTTGATTTCAGGAATGGTCTTGAACCTGAGTTCAATTTTGGGACAAATCATCCAGTAGCAGGTTCTTTATTTAATTTTACTGGATTATCACAATATTCTACATCAGATAACAGACGTGCCATGTGGTATGGAGATGCTAACAGCGATCATAAAGTTAAATATGAAGCTCCAAGTGACGATCAATCAATAACCTTGTTGGATGTTTTTATGAGCTCTGGAAATGCTTCTTTCCAAAGTGGTTATGATTTTGCTTATGAATATTTAAATGGCGATGTTGATTTAAGTGCTAAGGCAAAATATGAAGCTCCTTTTGATGATCAATCACTGATTCTCCTTCAGATATTAATTTATCCGTTGAATACTTCATATCAGTCAGCATTTGACTTTATGTACGAACAAATACCTTATTAAAATGAAATCTTAAATCAAAAGTTGATATTTTATTATAATTAAAATTATTTAAAGTATCAACTTTTGATTAACAAAATTAGTTGTGAATTTAATAAAATATCAATATTTAAGTTTTTTGATAATAATTTGGGACAGATATTGTTAAACAGAAAAAAAATTACTAATTTTTAAAAAAAGTTAAAAACAAAAATATTTTTAAATAATTGATTAATCGACATATACCAAAATTTTTTATTAGTCAAAAACAAAATGGAATTAAATTTGTTATTTGTCAGTTAAAAAATACAAATGTAAAGCAATAAATGTTTAATTTTGGGAATAAATTTAATCGAATTTATGAATAAAAAATTATTCAATTAATAAATGATAATTAATTTCAGCTATATGAAAAATACATTAAAAATAATAATTAATTTAATATTAATCCTGATAGCTAATATGTCTATTGGTCAACAGGTTAATTATGAAGTAAAATATAATCCTTCAACATGTTTGTATGAAGCCCATGCACATGTTGTTGGAGGATCGTTAGTATATCCAAATACGATACCTTTTCCTTCAAAATTTTCGGTAGTAGTACCAGCATCTATTAGCGATGCTCCTTTTACAGTTATCCAAAATGTTAATCCAATTGGATTAAGTTGGTCAAATGGTAATAATATTTATGCACCAACAGCATCTCCGAATGAAGATTTTCATGCATTTACTGTTTCAGGAGGAGGAGCTCCAAATGCATATTTAACTTTTACACCAGGCGATGATATATTATTATTTACTTTTTCAGTACCACATATAGGATGTAACGATGGAATACGCTGTTATGTAAATGGATCTGATCCAAATTCCGGTGCAGCAGGTATGTCTGGAATTGATTTTACCCAATCATTCAAGACTTTTCCTAATACTGAAAGATATTTAGGAAATATTGGAAGTCCGGTTTTACTTCCTCATCCTACTTCTTCCTCATCCTATTCATTCCAATGTAATAATATCAATGATCTATTTTTGAGTTCAACTGCCAATACTGTTTTAGGTTGCGGAGTACTAAGTTATAGTTGGTCTGGAACTGATGGTTTTACCTCAAATCAACTAAATCCTACCGTTAATCCTTATACTGCTCCGGCAACATATACTTTTACAGTTACTGATGCAAATGGATGTACAAATACTTCATCTGTAATATTAAATCAACCAGCAGCTTTATTAACGGCAGTAATATCATCACAAAACATTTCATGCTATAATGAAAGTAATGGAACAATAAGTGTTAATGCAAATGGAGGAACCGGAACTTATAATTATGCCTGGACTAGAAATGGATTTCCTTTTGGTACAAATACTCCAAATTTAACAGGACTAACTACAGGAACTTATCAAGTTACCATAACTGATGGAAATAATTGTACTGTAATAAAATCAGCAGTTATTACAGAACCTGATATTTTACAATTCTCAACATTTTCAAAGAAAGATTTGTTATGTTTTAATGATAGCTCTGGATTTATTCAGATTAGTATTCAAGGAGGTATTTCAAACTATTCATTTGAATGGTCGAAAAATGGCTCTTTTTATGCTAGTACAGAAGATATTTACAATCTATCTATTGGTTATTATAGTGTTGATGTAACTGATGCTAACGGATGTTCAATAAATGGTTATATCACAATAAATCAACCTTCATTAGCACTTGTTGCTACTGGAATTGTATCAAATACAACTTGTAGTTTAACAAATGATGGTTTAATTAATTTGACAACATCAGGAGGAACAGCTCCATATTCTTATCTTTGGTCAAATAATTCAACAACAGAAGATATTTCCAACTTATCTCAAGGAACCTATAGTGTTAATATTAGTGACATTAAAGGTTGCTTATATTCTTCCAGTTTAAATGTAGCTGCAAATAATTGTCAACCACTAGCTGTTAATGATATCAATTCAACAAATGAAAATACACCAGTAAATGGAAATGTATCAGGAAACGACACACCAAGTGGAGACGGAGGAAATGTATGGACTTTAGTTGGAGTTAATGGAGGTGCATCAAACGGTACAGTAACCATGTTACCTGATGGATCATATACTTACACACCAAATGCAAACTATAATGGCATAGAAGTATTTACATATCAGCTTTGCGATCTTGATAATGATTGTTCAACAGCAACTGTTACAATAACAGTAAGTCCAATGGATGATATGCCACTAGCCGTTAATGACATCAATTCAACAAATGAAGATACACCAGTAAATGGAAATGTATCAGGAAACGACACACCAAGTGGAGACGGAGG
>CAZYEM010000324.1:0-519 GCA_964646395.1 uncultured Bacteroides sp. | reverse complement strand
CACCAAATGCAAACTATAATGGCATAGAAGTATTTACATATCAGCTTTGCGATCTGGATAATGATTGTTCAACAGCAACTGTTACAATAACAGTGATTCAAAATAATAATCCACCTATAGCTATAAATGATATAATTACAACACCAGAAAATACATCAGTAAGTGGTAATGTTTTAGATAATGACAGTGACCCGGATAATGATATAATATCAGTTACAGGATTTGTAGTAGGTGGAAATACCTATTTGCCTGGAACATTG
The DNA here is from genome assembly GCA_964646395.1 of uncultured Bacteroides sp. Taxonomy (GTDB): domain Bacteria; phylum Bacteroidota; class Bacteroidia; order Bacteroidales; family JACABE01; genus JACABE01. Next base: position 259 of record CAZYEM010000324.1, on the reverse strand, counting down.
GCTAGTATATCTGGAGTAGGAACAATTGTTATTAATTCTAATGGAACTTATACTTTCAATCCATCATCCAATTGGACTGGAATTGTTCCAACTATTCCTTATACTATTTCTGATGGATTTGGTGGAACTGCAACCGCAGATCTGATAATCACAGTTACACCGCTGCCTCATTATATTGACTTAGGTATTACCAAGAAGCTAACCGATCCAGATCCATTGCTTAATGATTCAATCTTTAAGAATGATACAGTAACCTTTA
>CAZYEM010000323.1:0-4146 GCA_964646395.1 uncultured Bacteroides sp. | reverse complement strand
AATGGATGGTGTTCCTTCAGAATACCTTCAGAAATAAATCAAGCTTATTATATGGCAATTCATCATCGCAATCATATTGAAACATGGAGTTCGTTTCCTGTTTCCTTTGCAAATGATACAGTGACTTATGATTTTACAAATTCCATTGATAAAGCTTACGGCGATAACCAGAAACAAGTTTCGCCCGGGAAATTTGCCTTAATGGTTGGCGATTCAAATCAGGATGGTGTGGTAGATTTATCGGATCTGGTAATTATGGATTCCGACCTTACCAATGGAACTGTTGCTTATATTGTTTATGATCTTAATGGAGATGGAGTAGTGGATTTATCGGATCTGGTAATAATAGATGAAAATCTGACGAATGGTGTGGTGGTTATAGCTCCATGATAATAAGAAAAGAACCATTGCAGATGCAGTGGTTCTTTTCTTATAATTTGTATCATTCCTTAAATCTGATTAATTAGCAATTAAACTATTATCTTTGTATCACAAAAAGTAATCTGATTTAAAAAAAAATGAAAAAGCACAGCTTTTTATTTCTGATTTTTCTAATTATTCTCACTGTTTTTTCATGTAAAAAAGAGTCAATTCCTGATAAATATAAAACTGAAAATGTAATTGTAATTGTGATTGATGGTGCAAGATATTCAGAAACCTGGGGTGATACATTGCATCAATATATCCCCTTTTTTGCAAATGAAATCTCAAAAAAGGGTATTGTAAATACTAATTTTTATAACAACGGACCAACTTATACACTTGCTGGACACTCTAGCCTTACAACCGGCAACTATCAGGAAATAAACAATTCGGGAGGAGAAAATCCATATTTCCCTTCAATATTCCAATATTGGAAAAATAATAATAAAAGTAATTCAAATCTTTCATGGATTATTAGTAGTAAAGACAAACTTGAAGCTTTAAACAATTGTATTATAATCAATTGGAACAATGAATTTTTACCTTCAACAAATTGTGGTGTTAATGGCTTGGGAAGCGGATACAGAGAAGATAGTGCAAGTTATAATAAATTGATTCAAACACTTACCGAACATCACCCGAAACTTGTTTTATTCAGTTTTAGAGACCCTGATTATTCGGCTCATTCCGGTAATTGGAACAGTTATATCCAAGGGATTATAAATACCGACAAATATGCTTTTCAGATATGGAATTTTATCACAAATGATTCATATTATAAAAACAAAACCACTTTATTTATTACAAATGATCACGGAAGACATCTGGATTCTATAGCTGATGGATTTATCTCTCATGGAGATACTTGCATTGGCTGCAGACATATCAATTTCTTTGCTTATGGTCCTGATTTTAAAAAAGGGCAGATAATTGATACAAAACGGGAATTAATTGATATACCAGCTACAATAGCAGAACTTTTGCAGATCAAAACTATTTATACGAAAGGTGAGGTAATGTATGAATTATTTGAAAAATAATTCATATAAATTACTTCTATTCTTTTAATGCATCCCAACCCTGAGCTTTTAACGGAATTACTGTTCCTTGCTCTGTTATAAGATTAGCTCCGCTGTTTTTATCTGTAATATGACCTATAACAGTAATTTCTTTCAGATCTTTTAATTTTTCATAATTATCCAAAGCAACTGTAAAAAGTAATTCATAATCCTCTCCACCACTTAATGCTGCAACAGTTGGAATAATTTCAAATTCTTCACAGAGCAAAGCTGTTTCTGCATCAATTGGAATTTTATCTTCATAAAGGTTACAACCTGTTTCGGATTGTTTGCAAATATGCAGTATTTCAGAAGCCAAACCATCTGATATATCAATCATAGAAGTAGGTTTAATTTTATTTTCATTTAAAAGTCTGATAATATCAACTCTTGCTTCGGGTTTCAACTGACGTTGCAATACATAATCATTCCCCTCAAGTTCAGGCTGCATCTGAGGATTTGCTTTATAAACTTCTTTTTCGCGTTCAAGTAAAAGCAATCCCATATAAGCAGCACCCAAACTTCCGCTAACACACAACAAATCACCTTCTTTTGCACCATTTCGGTAAGTAATTTCTTCCGTTGCGGCATTCCCTAAAATGGTCATTGAAATAAATAAGCCGGATGTGCTTGATGTGGTATCACCACCCACTAAATCAACACTATACTTATTACATGCTAATTTTATTCCTTCATACAATTCATCCAATGCTTCTACAGAAAACCGATTTGAGACTGCCAAACCTACCACTAATTGACGGGGAGTTCCATTCATGGCAGCTATATCCGAAAAATTTACTATTGCAGCCTTATATCCCAAATGCTTTAAGGGAGTGTAACTTAAATCGAAATGAATACCTTCCACAAGCAAATCAGTTGACACTAAAGTCATTGTATTTGAATTGTCAATTACAGCAGCATCATCTCCTACCGCTTTAATAGTAGATTTATTTTTGGGTATAAACGCTCTGGTTAGATGGTCAATTAATCCAAATTCACCTAATTCACCCAATTCGGTTCTTTTTTTTGATCTGTCTTCAAACATACTCTTTTCAATAATTACTTTTCCAACTGCAAAATTATCAAACTTTTCGATATACTTTTTGTTTATTTGTAGTAAAAAAACAGATTTTATTGTACATGAATTTCAAAAAATATAATTTTGCACTTTCATTTATTTAAATTTAATCTAAATTAGATAAAGACAAACTTAATGACTAACGATAAAAACAACATCATAGAAGAAGTAACAAACAGCGAATATAAATATGGCTTTGTTACAGATATTGAGATGGATACAGCACCTATTGGATTAAACGAAGATACTGTACGATTTATATCAGCTAAAAAAAACGAACCTGAATTTTTGTTGGAATACAGATTGAAAGCTTATCGGAAATGGTTGGAAATGAAGAAGCCAGAATGGGCACATTTGGATATTCCTCCAATTGATTATCAAAAAATTATTTTTTATGCTGCTCCAAAAAAGAAAACAGAACTTGGCAGTTTGGATGAAGTAGATCCTGCTTTGCTGGAAACATTCAAGAAATTAGGTATTTCATTAGATGAACAGAAAAAACTTTCAGGTGTTGCAGTTGATGCTGTAATAGATAGTGTATCTGTTAAAACCACTTTCACTGAAACTTTAGCAAAACAAGGAATTATTTTCTGTTCGTTCAGCGATGCAGTTCAAAATCATCCTGATCTGGTAAAACAATATATGGGCTCTGTAGTTCCTTATGGTGATAATTATTTTGCAGCTTTAAATTCAGCCGTATTCAGCGATGGATCTTTCTGTTACATTCCAAAAGGTGTGCGTTGTCCGGTTGAACTATCAACCTATTTCAGGATTAATGCAGCCAATACAGGTCAATTTGAAAGAACGCTTATTATTGCAGATGAAGGTTCTTATGTTAGCTATATGGAAGGCTGCACAGCACCACAACGAGATGAAAATCAACTGCATGCTGCCATTGTTGAAATTATCGCACTAAAAGATGCAGAAGTTAAATATTCAACCGTACAAAACTGGTATCCAGGAGATAAAAACGGGTTGGGTGGAATTTATAATTTTGTAACCAAACGAGGTATCTGCAAAGGAAGCCATTCAAAAATATCGTGGACTCAAGTGGAAACCGGTTCTGCCATTACCTGGAAATATCCAAGCTGTATCTTATTGGGTGATAATTCAGTAGGTGAATTTTATTCGGTTGCCATTACCAATAATCATCAGCAAGCCGATACCGGAAGTAAAATGATACATTTGGGAAAAAATACTAAAAGCACTATTATATCAAAAGGGATATCAGCAGGTTATAGTAACAATAGTTACCGTGGACTGGTAAAAATTGCGAAAAATGCCATCAATTCACGTAATTATTCCCAATGCGATTCGTTGCTGATGGGCGATAAATGTGGTGCGCATACCTGGCCTTATATTAAAACTGAAAATAGTTCATCAATTGTTGAGCATGAAGCAACTACTTCTAAAATATCTGAAGATCAATTGTTTTACTGTCAACAAAGAGGAATTTCAACAGAAAGCGCTATCGGTCTGATTGTAAATGGTTATGCCAAAGAAGTGCTGAATAAACTTCCAATGGAATTTGCCGTAGAAGCTCAGAAATTATTATCAATCAGCTTAGAAGGTAGTGTTGGTTAATAT
>CAZYEM010000322.1:0-4182 GCA_964646395.1 uncultured Bacteroides sp. | reverse complement strand
ACATCAGGCGGTGTGGTTTACGCATCTAGTTCTAGTGCATTGGCTACTGGGTCTTCGTTTACTTTTGATGGGTCTACTCTTGCACTTACTGGCGTACAAACAATTACAAATTCAGGTGGAAGTACACTAATTTTAGATAGAACATCAAACGCAGGAAGTTTGCAATTAAATTTTGGCGGAACACAAACCGGACAAGTACAAGCGGCTAGTGGTGGCGGTTTAATCTTTTATCAAGGTTCAACCCCTACAGAAGGTATGCGCCTTACCTCAACAGGGTTGGGTATTGGTACAAGTTCGCCTACACAAAAGCTGACAGTAAATGGAAGTATAGATTTACCTACAGTAAACACTTATATTTATGGCGGTGGTCATAGTGTTCTACAAGTAGACGCAACCCGAACATATTTTTACGGTGGAACAAGTGGCGTACAGTTTAGAACATCAAACAACGCGAGTCAACTTGTTGAAATTACAGACGTGGGTGCAATTGGCGTTGGTACTTCCGGTAGTTTCGGCACAGCAGGTCAAGTGTTAACATCTGGCGGTTCAGGTGCGGCACCTACTTGGTCAACCCCTGCTGGTGGTGGTTCACAAGCATTTGTCGCTTTTGGCACAAGCGGCGGATATTAAATTTTTAGGAGATATAAATGGCACAAACAATTGCACTTCAACGTGGAACAGCTACTGTTAGTGGCGATGGCACAACTTTTGTTACTTTATTTACGCAATCAGGTGGCACAGCAACGCGAGTTATTGTAAACCAACTGACTATGTCTTTTTCTGCTCAGTTAAGTTCAAACAACGCCGCTTGTTTGTACCTTACCTCATCAGGCGGTCAATCGTCTGTTCTAGGTGTAATGTCTAGAAGTGATACTGGAAGCCAGTACGCTGTGCAGTTTCCAGCAGGTTCTAGCAATGCTAATGCTTGGTTTGGCACTTATAACGGTGTCAATGGTTCGTCTGGGTCGCCAATGATTCAGCAAACGATTTCTTCAGGGGACATGAGCGCTGGGAATTGTTCGGGCGTAAATTTATCTTATGGTTCCACAGCGCCGCGATTTGCAGTATTGCCACAAAATTTTTGGATTGGCCCAAGTGATGTATTAAAAATGAAGGTCAATGCCAGAATTACCGTTGGTAAAAACACGCAAGCTGTAACAGTTTCTCTTAGCTGGTCTTTCACAACAATCACAGAATCTTGAAAGGAATAAATATGTACACGTTAATTCTTGAAAAATCTAGCAAGTTAATTTATCAATCAAGATTTGATAGTTCTACTGCTAAAAAAATGCCTATCCAAGATGTTTTAGAAATTTATTGCTCAGACAATAATTTAGATATTACTCTTTTTGAAGTAATTGAAATTCCTTTTACAAAATTTGGTGTTGAACTTGGCAAGCACATTTACAAAAACGGTCAATTTGAGGTTAGTCCAACATGGGTTGAGCCAGCAAGAGCGTCAACCTCTGGAATTCCAACTACCGATACATCAACTGACACAACAGTGAACGCTTAACGTCATGGCATACCCAGAAATCTCTGTAAGTTGTGTTTCATCTGTCTATGTTCGTCAGATGCATTTTCAAAATGCTGGTGACATAGAGACTGGTCACGCCCACCAATTTGACCACCAAACACTTGTATCAAAGGGTAGCGTACAAGTTGAGGTTGATGGCAAAAAGACGGTTTTTAATGCGCCCCACATTGTGTTCATCAAAAAAGATGCCGTCCATGAGTTGACGGCGATGGAAGATGATACGGTTGTGTACTGCATTCATGCTTTGCGTGATGGCTCTGACGTTTGCGACATCATTGACCCAGCGTCAGTGCCTTTGGGCGCTCGTGAATCAGAAGCCTTTTTAGTTGCCAATGACTTGGTTCATAGCGACAATCAATTGCACACCCCTCATTTGGGGCAGTAATGTCTGAAGTCCTCATTAGACGTCAATTCCTTGACTCCGCTGTATGCGAGGCTTTGAATGCGTGGGTAGATGAGGGTGTAGAAAAAAAGTGGCTTGATGTTGGTCGAAGTAAGAACCCAAGCTGGTCTTATAAAGACCGACTGACAACCAGAAACTACGGAACTCGTTTTGAGTATCCACCTGCGGTGTATCAAGTATTTGATGAGATAACGCATTTGCTTGGCTTGCATGATGCTCCTAAGAGCGTTGTTGGCGGAGGTCGTAACGGGGTTGTAGTAAGTTACACCCTATCTGGCGGCGATGTGTACAAGCACCAAGACCCAATGGAGGGTGACCTCCATGTCCTACGTTGTAACGTAATGACACAAGCCGCTGATGATGGCGCACAATTATTTATTGATAACGAAAAAATTGATATTGCCGTTGGTGACTTGCATTGTTACCTCCCTTCTGATGTTGAGCATTACGTCACCACGGCAGAAGGTGATACGCCACGCATCATGTGGATGTTTGGGTATCAGATTTCTAAAAAAGACTTTTTAAAGATTAAAGAGAGGTTTGAAAATGAACTTGCAGTTGCCAATTGAAACAGCAAACCAGATCTTGGGTTACTTGGGCACACGCCCATACCAAGAGGTCTTCCAATTGATCCAAGCTATGCAGGATGCCGCAAAGCCTCCAGAGCCAAAGGTTGAAGATGGAAACGGTGGAGACTAAGCTCGCTGTACATGAAGCCATCTGCTCGGAGCGCTATAACAGCATAGATCGCTCTTTGCGTGATGGGGACAAGCGCATGACAAAGATTGAGTACTTGCTGTACGCGGTGATGGTCTGTGTGCTGTTCGGCCCCGGCGTCGCTGGCGAGCTTGTCAAAAAGATTTTAGGTCTGTAGCTATGAGGGATCTGGTCGAAGCGTTTATCGTTGCGGCCTTTTTAGTTATCTTCATTATTTGGGGTACGTTCACCCTTGTATGGATTTGGGGTTAACCCATGAGTGATGAAAAACTAAACGCCAATTCAACGCTTGATAAAGTGTTGGGCTACGTAGATAGTCCATTTAAGCTATTTGCAATCCTTGTCATGGGGGTTATGGCTTTTGTTGGGTATATGTTTTGGCAAAACCAATCGTTCCTAATCTCTGCGTACCAAGAGCAAAAGCGGATGCCAAGCATCAACGAGGAAAGAGCAGACGATGCGGCTTCTGTACTGTTTAAACAAACAGACGCTAAGTTTGTGGCTATTTTCAAAGTCAACCCAATATTGGGCACTCGGATTCTGTACAGGCTGTATACAAAAGATGGGCGCAGTAAGGAGTTAGAAGGCTTGGATGTTGGGCTGTTTACAGCCAACCAAGCAAACAACAATGATGTTGTAAAGCTAATGGCAGGGGATATACCTTGCGGTCAATACTTGCGACCACAGAGTGAGTTGGGTATTTGGTACATAGCGCAAGGAGTTGGTTATACCTGCCGAATATCTGTGCCCCCAGATCGTAGTCGGTTCATAGGGCAGATTACGGCAGGATGGTCTAGTCAACCTGACAACTTAGAACACATCATTTCAATGATGGAGATTTCAGCAACCATGCTAACTAAACGAGGTAACTAATGGCTCAGTTTGAACCAGCTTTTGAGCAAATGATTAGGGACGAGGGTGGCTACGTCCTCCATGAAGTCGCTGGCGACACTGGCGGCATGACCTACGCAGGCATCGCCCGTAACAAGAACCCACAGTGGAATGGTTGGGCGCTTGTGGACAAGAAAGAGTTTGGTGGCTCCTTGACCCCTATGGTGCGTGAGTTTTATCGCGTTGAGTTCTGGGACAAGATGCGTGGGAACGAGATCAACAACCAAGAAGTAGCCAACACCATCTTTAACTTTGGGGTAAATGCTGGAATGGGCATGGCTGTAAAGCTTGCTCAGCTCGTGATAGGGGCTACCCCTGACGGTGGAATAGGCGCCAAAACCATCGAAAAGCTCAACCAAGTTACGGATGGTCAGCGGTTTAAAGAGTCCTACGCTTTGGCAAAAATAGCTCGTTACGTTGAAATTTGCAACAAAAACCCTGTTCAGGTCAAATTCCTGAAGGGTTGGATCAATCGCACATTGAAAGGTCTAGCATGAGCTTACTAGCCGTTGGATCGATTATTGAAGCTGTGGGTAAGGTTGCAGGCGACCTGATCACCACCGACAAAGAAAAGATGGAAATGGAGATTGAGCAACGAAAGCTCGATCTTGAAGAGAAGCGCATCGATCAGGCT
>CAZYEM010000321.1:0-4248 GCA_964646395.1 uncultured Bacteroides sp. | reverse complement strand
ACCAATACCAACACATCCCCCTAACCACATACATACAACTGCCTGACCTGACCACATTGCAACCACTAAACCACCCTACAACCCATATACACCAAGCAATTGCCCGTACCCATAACCAAAACCCAAAACCAAAAACCGAACCCCCGTACCACCACTTTGCCCGTTCCCCCTTGCGGTTGACTACACCCTGTTTCGTTACGTTACCCCCTCTCCCTCTAAGTGATTGAGTTTTAAATTTTTCGCTTACGCGAGTTATTATAGATGTGGCTTGGTTTTCAGAGGATTTGGAAAATAAAAAACCCGGCCGCCTAAAAAGGTACCGGGGGGATCAGTTGTCCGTACTAAACCATTAACATGGCAAAGATAGTAGAAAAAAAATATTAAATTTATTTTTTTAATTAAATAATTAAATTTAACTTTGATAAAAATATAGAATATGGCAAGACTACCAAATCCAGATTCAGTTGCCAGTAAGACCGGCGTACTAGAAGTGGATAAAACAATTTCCTTTAATAACCCGGTTACATCGGTGGCCGTAATGATATCCCATCTTAAAAAAACACAGGAACATCAAGCTAAGATCTTCAAGATTAAGCACACTAATGGAATCACTTATGTAACTAGGGTTAAATAATTAAAAGGCTTCAACTAAAATGGAAATCAGAACAATTAACTATCAAAAAACATTCAATCTTGGCAATTACCAATCAGAAAGAATTGGTGTCGAGATTGCATTGGAGCAAGGTGAAAGCGCAAATAAGGCCATTGATCTCGCAAAACAATTCGTAGAGGAGTGCCATCTTACCAATCAAAAAGTTCAGGCTTTGCAACATGAAGAAGAACCAGTAGAATTGATTAAGACACAATCTCCCCAAACGCTGATTGAGAGAACAATGAGCTTTATTGACGCTTGTAAAAACGAAGGCGAACTAAAGGCTTTTGAATTTATGTCCAAAAACAAACCAGAACTAAAAATGTATTACGACAAAAAACTAAAATCTTTCAAGTGAATTTTAACAAAACTTTAATTAGATCCAGCTCTGTTGGGTACTTGATGACGGAACCACAAGCCAAAGCAGACAAGGACGCAGGTAACTTATCCAAAACAGCAAAGACACACTTGCTTGAAATTTACATTGCAGAAAAGTACGGACGCAGGAAAGACGTACAGACCAAGCAAATGAAAAAAGGAATCCAAGTAGAAGATGATTCGATCGCATTGCTTTCGGAATACATGGGCAATACATTTAGCAAGAACACAGAACGATTCACTAACGATTATATCACAGGGCATCCAGATATTTTGGATCTAAGCGAAAGTGGATTGAAGATATGGGATGTGAAATCAAGTTACGACTTGTTTACATTTTTAGGAAATTTACCAGAAAAGCTAAAGGATTTGTACTATTGGCAATTGCAGTCATACATGTGGCTAACAGGCGCGGTTGAATCGTCAATTGCATATTGCCTTGTAAACACCCCGTTTGGCATCATAGAGCAGGAAAAGAAGTCATTACTCTACAGAATGGATGTTATATCAGAAGAAAGCCCTGAGTACGTCCTAGAGGCTTCTAAATTGGAATTAAACATGATGTTTGATGACATTGATATAAAAGAAAGAATACTTATCTTTCCAGTACAAAGAAACGAGGAGGACATTCAACTAATCCAAGACAAGGTGGAAAAAGCAAGAGCATACCTAAGTATGATAGAAAACACCCACAAAAACTTTAACAATGAGAGGATCTAATGTGGTAAGTTCGGTACACCACTTAAAAATGGCTAGAGAACATTTCGAGGATTTTAGACGAGAGTTCCCAGAGGCCATGGGATCAAGACTATTCAAAACATATATAGACAGAATAAACTGGATATTCAAAGATTTGCTTGCCTACCCACACTTGACGCAGGCCGTAAGAGAAGGATTCAAGGCTGAAATTGAAAGCGATGTATTTGCTATCCCAGCCATAAGCGAAAAAGTAGCCCTATTGAACCCACAACAAAGGGACATAATTGAGGCTACCATAGATGCCATGCTTTCGGGGGTAGAAATAAAAATTTCTGATATCCCATAAGTTTATTAATTTAGTGTTTATATTCAGTTAAAGCAATAATACCAAAACAATGAAAAAAATAGGCATAATGAATACGCCTGTGGATTTTATCCAAGAAGGGCCGGGCAAAAATAAATCTAAAAAAGTAAAAAATACAGGACTTTCTGTATATGGAGGCGGAATTGAAAAAACTCCTACAGGAATGAGCAATGCTTTTGTTGAATCTGGTTTATCTGAAGATGATTTAATTGAGTATGCTAATAAATATAATTTTCCAACTACATCAAATAAAGAGTTTCAACAAGCTCAATTAAACTATTTGCAATCAACTCCAGAAGGACAAAATATTATAAAAAATATGATGCAAAAGTATGGCATGCCAAAAGCAGGCACTCTTGCTGATAATATCTTAGGGGCTAGAACATTTGAAATAATGAAGTCTATTAAAGAGGTTGATAAGCAAAAAACCAAAGCTCCTTCACCTCCGCCTCCGCCTCCAAGTGAAGAATGGATAAGAGAGGGCGGTTATTTTAATCCTACGTTCTGGGTTCCTGGTGGTGAAGTTTTAGGATATAGAGGTGCAGAACCAAGAAACCCTGATACATTTGGAGGAGTATATAGCAAAAGAACAGGTAAAATCGCACCAGTTAGAAAAGAAGATTATAAGAAATTTGCTCTTGGCGGATATGCTGCAAGTTATTTAGAAAGGCTTATGCAAGAGAAACCTGAATTGTTTGATTTTGATACCTATGTAGATAATTATGGAGATATATACAGAAGAAAAAAAGGACAAGAGGAAGGTAAAAAAGAAATTATTAAATCTAAGTTTAATCCAAAGACAGGAGAGTCAACAGTAATAAAAGATTATTAAATCTTAAATCAGCCATAGCAGGGACAAAAAAACATTCTAGTCAAAAAATGTAAAATGAAAGGAAAACTAAACAAACTAGGAGTTGCCAATAGTCTTTGGAATAACATTCGAGCAAAAGCAGGATCAGGTAAGAAACCTACACCAGAAATGCTTGAGCAAGAAAGAAAAATTAAAGCAAAAGAAAAAAAGAAATGAGGCACAAAACACCAGCTTGGACAAGATCTGAAGGTAAGAACCCAGAAGGCGGATTAAACGCCAAAGGAAGGGCTTCCTATAACAGAGAAACGGGTGGTAATTTAAAAGCACCAGTTAAGTCTGGAGTTAATCCAAGACGTGTATCATTCGCAGCTAGATTCGCAGGCATGAAAGGAGATATGAAAAAGCCAAATGGCGAACCAACGAGAAAAGCATTAGCACTAAAAGCGTGGGGATTCGGTTCTGTTGCCGCCGCAAGAGCATTTGCAAACAGACATAAGAAAAAATAAACGATAATATATTTACTTCCCCCAAGTAGCCTCCCCTAAAAGGAGGTTTTTTATGTACATAATTTTGTACAAAGTTTTCTAATTGTAAACTTATTTGGTAAATGTTACAATATGATGTATATTGCATCAAACTGCATCATAATGAAAAAAAGAATTACAATTAGCCTTTCAGAAGAAAGTTACATTAAATTACAACTTCTAGCCAAAAAGAAAAAATGGTCATTAAGCAAAACAGTAGAGGACATTTTAGAAAGACAGATCGCAAAACAGAAACCAGCAGTTCAACACGCAGGAGGGGTTTATGAAAAAAGTAATCCTTAATATAACACCCCAAACTCACGTAAGGGCAACTCAGGGTGATTCAATATTTTTCAGGATACCTAGAGAAAAATTACGCCCATCCGGGTTAAGTAGATTAATAAGACTAGAAAAGTACAACAAGTACAAAGTGGATCTATGCGCAGAAGCTAAGTCAAAAAGATTTGTTCTCCCACCGGTTGGTGCTTCTATAACCTTCTTTATACCAGTCCCACCCTCTTGGTCTAAGAAAAAAAAGAAACTACATCACGGCAGATTCCACCAATCCAAACCAGACATAGACAACTTACAAAAAGCCTTTTTAGATTCTTTAATGGCAGAGGACAAACAAATAGCTCACTTGGAAGTCCAAAAAAGATGGGTTGACTTTGAAATAGGGTGGATCGAAATCTCATACAAAGAATACACGGAAGTACTTGACCTACCCTCCCCCAAATAAGCTCTCGCCAAAGACTCGGCGTTTATGAGTATTATATATACACGCAAAGCCCTAAATTATTTATATATAAATAATTTAGGG
>CAZYEM010000320.1:0-4278 GCA_964646395.1 uncultured Bacteroides sp. | reverse complement strand
GAATTTAATTTTAATTTTTCGAGTATGTTTTTTTTATGTGATTCAACCGTATGAACAGAAATATATAATTGTTCAGCAATTTCCTTATAACTATAACCTTCTGCAAATAATTCCAGAACCTGAACTTCTCGTTTGGTGAGTTCCTTTTCATTGCTGTAATTTTTTTCTGAACTTAGAAATGATCTGTTGATATAATTTTTCAGAACCATATCTACAATAGACTTTGCTATGTATTCTTTACCTTCATATACTGACTTTATTGCATCAACCAACTCTTCAAACTGAATATTCTTGGGCAGATAACCCAACGCTCCAGCATTGAATGAATCATAAACGAATTTATCATCATAATTTGCTGATAACATAATTACTTTTATCTGGGAATAATCATGACATACCTTTTGGGTGATGGCTATTCCTGACATTTTAGGCATTGTTATATCCATTAATAAAATATCAGGTTTTATTTTATATAATAACCTAAAAAGCTCGTTTTCATTAGCTGCCTCAGCTATTACTTCAATATCCTGCAAATTCATTAATAAGTGTTTCAAACCGTCCCTAACGATATTATGATCATCGACCAAAACAATTTTAATCTTTCCCATATAAAATATTTTATTTGTAAAAAACCACTTACCAACTATCTGTTTTTTAATAATCAGCTAAAAACACTTTTAAACAAAGTTCTTATAAAATAAATATAATGAATGTTTTATATCAATATTTTTGCATCAAATTTAACTTCATACATTCAAATTAATATGAATTTACAAAGTAAACGTAAAAGAAACTAAAAATCAATAATGAATAATAGGGTTTTTTTAGTAATGGGTTTTAGGGATAACAAAAAAATACTATGTATAATTTTGAATTTATAAAGCATTTAAACACCAATAAATATAAATCACTTCAGTAATATACTTGAGAAATAATGCGAGAAACAAAAGAATTTAGTATATAGAATATTCTATTTAGTCATTCTTTACATGACTGTTTAAACAAGTGAGAAAAAAGAATATACCAAAAACAAAAAGGGTTAATAAAACAAGTCTGTTAAAAATACTGGTTTTTTGAAATAATTAAATTAAAATTCCGGATTCTTTTTGAATTTCTAGTTTTCTATATTGTAATAATCCCATGTTTTATGGCGTATTTCACCAGATCAACGATTGAATTTAATTCCAGTTTTTCAAGTATGTTTTTTTTGTGTGACTCAACAGTATGTGTAGAAATATTTAATTGATCGGCAATTTCTTTATAACTAAAACCTCCGGCAAACAATTCAATAACCTGTAGCTCCCGTTTAGTAAGTTCGTGCTTACTCCTGAATTGTTTGTTATTATTTATTTTATCCCTGTTAAAATAATTTTTCAATACAACATCTGAAATAGACTTCGCCACATATTCTTTTCCTTCAGCTACTTCTCTTATCGCTTCAACTAATTCTTCGTATTGAATGTTTTTGGGCAGATAACCTACTGCACCTGCTTTAAAAGAATCGAAAACCGATTCGTCATCTACATTAGCTGTAAGCATGATTACTTTAATGTCGGGGTAGTCAATTTTGAGCTTTTCTGTAATTACAATCCCATTCATGTTTGGTAAGGTGATGTCCATTAAAAGGATATCGGGAATTATCTTTTGTAATAAATTGAACAGATCACCTCCGGTTGAGGCTTCCCCCACAACTTTAATATCAGAAAGATTCATAAGCAAATTCTTGAATCCATCTCTTACTATATTATGATCATCTACCAATACAATTTTAATCTTTTTCATTGTCAACTCCTTTCATTATTGAAAAAGAAAAAGTACTCCCTTTCCCTGCTTTACTTTTTAACCAGATTTCTCCATCATTTTTTTCAACAAATTCTTTTGAGAGTATCAGTCCCAATCCACCACCTGTTTCATGACGTGTACCTTTAGTTGAAATATGTGTTACTAAATTAAATATTTTTTCCTTATCAGCGTCTTCAATTCCTACACCTGTATCAGCCACTGATACAATAATTTTATCCTCTTTTATTTTTGTTTTCACTTCAATTTTCCCTCCTTCAAGTGTAAACTTTAAAGCATTATCAATAAGATTTCTGATTACGGTTTTTATCAACCGTTCGTTACCAAATGCATACAATTTGGAATCAACATGCGATTGAATATTTATTGATTTTTGTTCTGCTGCTGATTTGTATAACTTTATAACAGATTGGATGGTAGAATTGATATTAAAATTAGTTTTATGTAATATCATTTTATCACTCTTTGCATTTAACCAGTCTGTTAAATTTTCGAGTAATTCACTCACATTGGTTACTGATCTTTTTAGAGATTGTATGCAACTATATTTATGCGTGTCTTCAATCGAATAATAATTTTTTTCCACAAAATCGGTTAAGCTAACAATTGTATTAAAGGGGTTTTTCAGATCATGGGTAATAATTGCAAAAAGCTTATCTTTTGTATTATATACTTCTTCCAGCTCATTATTTTGTTTAAAGATAAATTCGTTCTTTTCTTTAAGCATTTTGTTAGCCTTTTGATTCAACCAAAATCTATAAAACAAAATTATAACCAACAATAAAATGATAATTGAAATATAAATAAACGTATTTCGAAGATATATTTGCTTATTAATCGCTAATTGCTGTATTTCAGCTTTTTGTTGAAGTATTTTATTTTCTTTATCTTTTTCAAGAAGATCAAACTTTATCTGCAATTCAGTAACTTTATCCCTTGATTCTTTTGAATAGACACTATCATTTGCTTCCTTATAAAGTTTATTATATTCATACGCCTTTTCATAATTATTTGTAAGAGCATAATATCTGGATAATATTTCGTAAATATCTTTGATTATGTCCTTATCTCCCAATATAGTTGCTCTTTTTTCTGCAATATTCAGATATTCAAATGCTTTATTATAATTTTTCTTTAAGATTAATAAATCACCAATATTAGACAAAATAACTAAATTAATGTTTTCATCACCAAGATCTTCAGAAATTACATACGCATCTTCCAGATACTTTAATGCAATATCAATATTATTAAGCCTTTTATATGTTTCACTTATATTTGACATTACATACGCAATATCAATCTTACTGTTCATTTCTTTATAAATTTCCAAAGAAATCTTTTGGTATTTCAATGCTAGTTTATAATTTTTCAGTTCACCATAAACAACAGAAATTCTGATCATTGCATTAGCTAATTCATATATTGGTAAATGCTTGCTTAAAGTTAATATTTTCTCATAATTATTCAGTGCCAATTTATATTCTTTCATTTTATAATAAGTCATCCCGATATTACTCATTGATGAAGCTATTTTAGCAGTGTCTTTTATTTCGTAGCTCAACAATAAGGATTTTTGAAAATAGAGTAGAGCATCGCTATATAAAAAAGTTCTTGCGTATGCTACTCCAATGTCATTTGAGATATCTATTAGTTTTTTATTATTATTCAATGCTTTATAACCTTGATAACTTTGTTGCAAATAATTTAGAGCTTGCTTGTAATTATTGAGTCTCTTATAAGAAGAAGCTAATAAATAAATAAAATCTAATTTTCTATTACTGCTGTTGCTGTTGTTAATCAATATAAGCCCTTGATTAGCATATTTGATGGCTGAGTCAGGAGATATTTTGAGATATAATGAAGATAACTGATATAGTATTTCAATCTTGTTGCTGGCTTGATTACCTTTTAATTGAATTTTAAGGCTGTCAATTTTTGTTTGTGAATGTAAACCAAAATTGGTAAAAGTTAAGATTATAAAAATCATTTCACTGACATATAGCCTTTTAACAACAATATTAATTCCAAATAATTTCATAAAATTGTTTTAATATATAGTGATTTCTAAGAATATTTTTTATTTTACTTACAAATAAATTAGAAAACATTAAAATCTGTACTGTATTGACTGACAAATTTACATTATATTTTCACTCTTAGTTCATAAAATTGATTTTTATTTTACTTGTAACTATAAAGGAATTTTAAAAATTAGATTTCTTCAGGTAAATAAAATCCAAAACTGGCAGTCCCTTACTTCGGAATGGGAAATTAGTGAAACAATTTCAAGAACACCTTAAAAACAATTAACCCTTTGAATAATTTTAAACATTGAAGATCAGGAAATATAAAGCAATTTTAAAAAGCGTAATGAGTTGCTTTTACTATTGGCAAGCTACACTTTTAAATATATTTGTTTATTTTAACACTTGTATTTTGTCGCTTTTGTCATGAAAACGCAATAAAAGCCTGACA
>CAZYEM010000319.1:0-4291 GCA_964646395.1 uncultured Bacteroides sp. | reverse complement strand
AATCTTTGTTTAATCCAGGTACGGTTTTCGACTGTATGATAACTCTTGTTAAATGCATCAATAACAGAACTAACTCCATTTGTTGCAAAATATAGAGCCATTATAAAACCAATAGATAGCAATCCACTTCTTTTGTTGGTAAGTATATCACTAATAGTTGATTTTACAGTTTCAAAAGCATTTTCAGGCAAAACGGATTGAAGAATACTAAACAACGTATTTTGAAAATCATTTATTGGTAAGTAAGGTATTAAGGTGAAAAAGAATATAATGGCGGGAAAAAGTGCTAAAAAGAAATTGAATGACATGGAGGAAGCTCTTTGGGTGATGCTTCCCTTTTGCATTCCTTTAAAAAAGAACAGGAATACATCATAAAAGGGTATGCCATCGAAGCCTGGTAAAACCAATTGTTTCGAAAAACTAATTGTTGTTGCAATTGGTTTCCAATCAATTATTTTCTTGTAAACTTCTTCTATTTGATATGGAAATAACTTTTTCATTTATATCGCTGAGTTTCCACCAGATTTTAATTTTAATTACAAAATTAATAAGCTTTTAAGCTCAAATCCAGACTTTTAATATGATGTGTTAGTGAACCTACTGATATATAATCTACTCCGGTTTCTGCATAAGTTCTTATTGTGGATTCTGTTATTCCACCGGAAGCTTCGGTTTCGTATTTGCCATCAATAATATCAACTGCTTTTTTAAGATTTTCAGGTGTAAAATTATCAAGCATAATCCGATGAATTCCACCAATAGTAAGTACTTGATTTAATTCATCAAAATTGCGGACTTCTATTTCGATTTTTAAGGTTTTGTTTTTTTCTTTCAGGTAGTTTTTTACATTATTTATAGCATTCTCAATTCCTCCTGAAAAATCAACATGATTGTCTTTTATCATAATCATATCATACAATCCAAAACGATGATTTTCACCTCCACCAAGTTTAACTGCCATTTTCTCCAATACTCTTATATTTGGTGTAGTTTTACGTGTATCAAGCAGTTTTGTATTTAAACCATCTATCAGCTTTACCATTTGGTTGGTTTTAGTTGCAATACCACTCATTCGCTGCATAAAGTTCAATGCCAGTCTTTCCGATGAAAGTAAGGAAACAGGATTGCCTTCAACTGTAAATGCAATATCGCCGGGTTTCACAGCATCTCCGTCATTTAATAGCTGTGTAAAACGGGTATTTGAATCTACTTTTTCAAATACTCGCCTTGCAATTTCAATACCAGCAATGATACCGGATTCTTTAACCAGCAGTTTTGCTTTTCCAAATGAATTAGCAGGAATGCAAGCAAGTGAAGTATGATCCCCATCTCCCAAATCTTCGGCTAAAGCTCTTGTAATTATATCGTCTATATACATTTGAGTTGAAAGTTCTTGAAGTTTATAAATATTTTAAGTGCCTTGAGTATTTTATAGATTTTATTTTCCTTGGTTTTAAATTTTAAGCTTAATAATATGCTTTTCAGGCAATTCTAAATAGGATTAATTAGTCTTTTTCAAACTGAAGTTGTTGAATACAGAGTTTTCCCGAAATATTTTTAATTAAAAAATAAACCCTGAAATTTCCATTGCTGGTTACCAATGTTCCTATAACATAGTTTGAACCATCGGAAGAATTTCCCTGATGCTTTATATTAAATGATTTGGGCGTATTTTTCTGAAAGAATTCCTTAACAATCTGTTCGGCTTGTGCTTTGCTGAAAGTACCTTCTTTTCCCTGAACGGTTAAATCAATACTGGAATTGAAAAAAGAAGATAATTCAATTGAACTGCCTTTCCGAATTGCTTCAGTTACACTTTTTGTTATGTCTGTCAATGAGTTGACAGGAAATAAATTTGCTAATGCTATTCCTGCAACCAAAACAAATGACAGTATTATTGCTAATTTTTTCATTGTTGTAATTATTAAAATGTCGTTATATAACACAAAAAATCAACCAAATTGAATCTTAACTTGATTTTTTATTTGTTTATTGCAAATTTACACTATTTTTGAATTATAAATTACTCCTTTTGTAATTTATATTAAAAACATAAATATGAACATTTTATTACTTTTAGTTGGTAAGAGCGAAGCTGCTTATTTAGTTGAAGGTGTTTCTATTTTCGAAAAAAGGTTAAAACATTATATCAATTATCAAACAATTGTAATTCCGGCATTGAAAAATACGAAAAGCTTTTCACCCGATGATTTTAAAAACAGGGAAGGGGAGGAAATAGTAAAACAGTTTGCAAAAGCCGATTACATTGTTTTATTAGATGAAAATGTGAAAACTTTTAAATCAAGAGATTTTGCTGCTTTTATACAGAAACAGATGAATAGCGGAATAAAGAATCTGATGTTTGTAGTTGGTGGTGCTTATGGTTTTTCAGAAAAAGTATATGCTGAAGCAGATATGAAACTTTCGCTTTCTGATATGACTTTTTCGCATCAGATGATACGTTTGTTTTTCACCGAACAATTATACAGAGCTTTTACCATTATTAAAAATGAACCATATCATAACGAATAAATTATGCAGAAAATTAAACTGATATTTAATCAAAGTTATTATGTTAACTATTTTATTTTACCTTTATTTTTAATTTGGTTGATAGGAATAATCTTTTTATTTTCAAAAGGTTATACTAACAGCTTCTTGATTTTAAATGGTTTTAATATTCCAATGTTCGACATACCAATGTTGGCTTTAACTATGTTTGCCGATGCCGGATTTATGGCAACTATCCTTATTTTTTTTCTGATAAAAAAACAGCCTTATCAGTTGATACTTTTTTTAATTGCAATAATAGTTTCAGGAATTATAGCACAATTGTTTAAGAATTTTGTTTTTAATAACTGGGATCGTCCTTCCTATTTATTAAAAGATCAGGTACATACTGTTGGAAATTACATCTTGAATCATCGTAGTTTCCCAAGCGGACACAGCACTACGATTGCCGCCATATTTACAATGCTGGCTTATTTCAGAAGGAAGTTTAAATTCGAAATTCTGTTATATGCCATTTTATGTCCATTAATTGCATTTACACGTATCTATCTGGGTGTTCATTTTTTAGGAGATGTTGTTGCCGGAATTGCATTGGGGTTTATTTGCGCTATATTACTTTTATGGCTGATAAAACCGTTTGCTCTTAAATCGAAACCATGGGTGGTTATCGTTCTGAAAATAGCCGCTGTAATAGCTGCTGTAATTATGCTGACTGATTTTTTTGGGAAGTATTTATAAAAGAAGATTTTCTTTTGGAGAAAAAGCTAAAAACAATCAATTGAGTTTAAACAAAGCAAAATAAATATCACAATATCAATTTTAATAATAATTTTGTACAAAAACTCACATTGCAAATGAAAACTAAAATAAGCTTAGCACTAATCCTTTTTCTATGTTTAGCCAAACTTAACTCTCAAAATTCACTTAATGCCGATACTGCAACAATAAGTAAAGCACACGACCCTTCATCAAGTGTTAATATTATAGTACCCAATGGATTTGCTTTGGGCAAAGGCAATTTCTATTATCGCAATTCAGATGTTTTATTAAATTCATTTGGTTATGGTATAACCCGAAATATCAATATTAATGCCGTTATTGATTTGTATTCCACCGTAAAAACTATTAGAGGAACTTCCAAAACACCTACTTTTGCATTATTGCCGCAATATAATTTTAATGTATCTGAAAAAATTCATGCAGGTTTGGGATTTGTATATACCATTACCGAAACACGATTAACAGAATACAACTCTGTATTACCCGTTTTAAGTTTTAATTACGGAAACAAAGACAATTACATAGGTATGAATTTAGCCTATGGTTTTTTTGATGTAACCAATGTAAAAACACAGGTATATTCACTCTTTCTTCAATTAAAAACCGCTGAAAAATGGCGTTTTTTATCCGAATACATTTACTTCGAAAATGGAGGCATGCTAAACGTAGGATTAAAGCATTTGTCACAAAAAAGTACAATTAGTTTTGGCTTAAATAATTTTATTATTAATAAATTTGGAGTATTTCCTCTGCCATTTTTTATAGTAACATTTGGCAATAAACGGAAATATTAAATATTATCCCGTTAGTAATAAAGTTCCCGACATTAAACAAATACCCTCGATAGTTTTGTGCTATCGGGGGTTTGTTATGTAATTAAGTCAACGGAGCAAGTTGCTGTTCATTAAGCCATTGGTTTCTTTATAAATGAAACGGGTAATTATACTACACTCCAAATAGAGTTGCTGAGCAAAGTCAAAAATGGTTGCTGAGCGAAGTC
>CAZYEM010000318.1:0-4366 GCA_964646395.1 uncultured Bacteroides sp. | reverse complement strand
GCCAGATCGAATGCAACCGACAATCCTTTTTGTCCGGCAGCCAGGTTGCGGCGGTAAAATGCATTGGATTCCTCTGCAGTTGAGAATCCTGCATACTGACGTACCGTCCAGGGTTTAATAACATACATGGAAGAATAAGGTCCTCTCAGAAAAGGAGGAAGACCAGCTGCATAGTTGAGATGTTCCATCCCTTTGAGGTCGTCCTCGCCATAAACAGGCTTAACAGGAATCTGTTCGGGAGTATTCCACTCCTTTTTAATGCCTGATTCCTTTTCCCAATCAGCAAATGATTTTTCATTTGCCGATAAGGGTTTGTAATCAATGTTTTTAAAATCGGGTCTCATTATTTTGTGTTTAATGATAGATTAATGGGTGCAAAGTTAGGAATTATTATTTTTCTGCAAAATTACTTTTTCAATTATTTTGAATGATTCATTTTAAATCTGATTTTGGTTTCTTTGATTGTTATCAGAATACAGGAGAATCTTGTTTTTAATAGTAATGGCTGCAATAAAATGAAACTTAAGCAGCTTTTCTTTCTATCTCAAAAGACTTTTGTTTCATAAATGGATTTGATAAACCCGAAAGATTTTCCTTTCCAAATTAATATTTTCTTATTTTTGCAAGAAAAACAATACAGTATGCGTATCTTAGGTAAACTCATTTTAAGGCTTTTAGGATGGAAAGTAATTGGTAAAATGCCCGATGGCATTAAAAAATGTATAATGATAGAAGCACCTCATACCAGCAATATCGACTTTATATTGGGTCGTTTGGCATTCTATCAGTTGGGCATAAATGCGAAATTTCTTATAAAGAAAGAACTTTTTAAATTTCCATTGGGCGGTTTGCTTAAAGCAATGGGTGGTATTCCGGTTGATAGAGGCAAAAAAAACAATATGGTTGATTATGTCGCCGATTTGTTTTCGAAAACCGAAGAACTGGTAGTGATTATTACACCAGAGGGAACCCGAAAATACAATGCTCACTGGAAAAAAGGGTTTTATCACATAGCTCTCAAAGCCAATGTTCCCATATTATTAGGATTTATTGATTACAAAAACAAGGAAGGTGGCATAGGTCCTAAAATATATCCAACCGGCGATTATGAAAAAGAATTTGCAATAGTAGAAGATTTTTATAAAGACAAAACCGCCCGTCATCCCGAAAATTACAATTTAAGCCCAATGTATAAGGATAAACATAAAAAAAATTAAAGTACGCAAGCACCATAAAAAATTTTGCTTACCTACCGGCAGAATATATGCAGGTATCGCTTATTGGTTAGTAAGTACCGGCAATTTATAGTTACGTACCAGCAATATATTTTTGCGTACCGCCAAAATATACATGTGTACCGACAGAATATATATACGTACTGCAAAAATATATGTACGTACCGGCTCAATATGTGTTATTTAACACATAGAGAAAAACTGAAATTAAAATGGAATTGCTGAACCAAAAGCTATATTTTCTGATTATGACATTGTAATACGTCATAAAAATAATCGGGGTTTTTAGTCTGGTTTTTGTTCTGTTTTTTGAAGTCTTTCAGGATCCAGACCTTTAGCTATAATAAGCTGAATAATTTTTTTATAGGTAACTTCATCCATTGTTTTGGTGCGTGAAAGTATCCACAGATAGTTGCGGTTGGGACTCGAAACCACAGCCCAGGAATAATCATCTGCCAGACCAATAATCCAGTAATCACCCCTGAAAGGCCAGAAAAACTGAACCCTCAGCTTGGCATTATTGCTGTTTTTTACAACAAATGCTTTGCCTTCAATAGATTTTGCAATGCCATCCACACTAAGCTTATTGCAGCGGTTTATAACTTTTACATAACCCTTATCTGTGAGCAGATATTCTGCCGAAGTATTTGTACATCCTTTTTGAAAAACAGTTGGATACATAGCAATTTCGTACCATTTTCCGGCATACTTCTGCAAATCAACAGAAGCCACCGTTTCCAGTTTCTGATAGTTTTTACATCCAAACATAAGTGTAATGATTAGTATAAGTTTATAAAATTTCATTTTGTGTTATATTTCTAACATTAACAATTAATAACAATTAACGTTCAGTGTCGTCAAAAATAATTAATTTTATGGCATAAAAATATCAAAATGACAACAAACAAAAAACTCTACCTTTTAGATGCTATGGCACTGATATACCGTGCTTTCTTTGCTTTAAACAAAAATCCCAAAATCAACTCCAAGGGATTAAATACTTCTGCAATGATGGGATTTGCCAATACCTTATACGATTTGCTTAAAAATGAAAAGCCCACACATATCGGAGTTGCCTTCGACACCCAGGCACCAACTGTCCGCCATATCGATTTTACAGCATATAAAGCCAACCGTCAGGAAATGCCGGAGGATTTATCTAAATCCATTCCTTATATTATGAAGCTTATTGAAGCTTTTAATATACCTATTTTGTTTTCGGAAGGTTACGAAGCAGATGATGTTATAGGTACACTGGCAAAAAAAGCAGAACAAAATGGTTTTCAAACGTTCATGGTTACTCCCGACAAAGATTTCGGACAACTGGTTAGCGAAAATATCTTTATATACAAACCCGGCAGAATGGGCGAAAAAGCCATAATAATGGGAATTCCCGAAGTTTGCGAAAAGTTCAGCATCAAAAGAGCCGATCAGGTTATTGATATGCTGGGTCTTTGGGGCGATGCTTCGGATAATATTCCGGGCATCCCGGGTGTTGGTGAAGTAACTGCAAAAAAGCTGTTGGCCGAATTTGATAATATCGATAATCTGATTGCCAATGCAGATAAAATAAGTAACGACAAACTTAGGGAAAAAGTTAAAACCTATGCTCATCAGGCAATTTCATCACGCAACCTGGCAACCATAATTCTGGACGTTCCAGTAGAATTCCATGAGGAAAACTTAAGGCTTAAAACCCCCGATAAGAAAGCGTTAAAAGAAATTTTCGACGAGCTGGAATTTAAAGCTTTTGCCAAAAGGGTTTTCACCGATCTCTCGTTAGAAACTCAGAATATTAACCGACAACCCGATTTGTTTTCTTCTTATGAAGACAGTATGCAAAATGACGAAGTTGAGGAAGTTGAAGACAAAAAAACAATTCAGAATACAGCACATCACTATCATTTAATTAAAGAGAAACCAGAAATTAAATCACTGGCAGAAAAATTATTACAGCAAAAAAGTATTTGTTTTGATACCGAAACTACCGGACTGGATCCAAATAATGCCGAACTGGTTGGAATTTCATTCTGCTTTAAAGCCGGAGAGGCTTACTATATTCCTGTTTCTGAAATTTATAGTGAAGCTTTAGAAATTTTATGCTTGTTCAAACCTGTTTTTGAAAATGAAAATATCGAAAAGATAGGTCAGAACATGAAATTCGATATGGCAATCCTCAAATGGTATGATATAGAAGTAAAGGGAAAACTATTTGATACCATGATAGCTCATTATCTGCTCGAACCAGATATGAGGCACAATATGGATGCACTGGCAGAAACTTACCTTAATTATTCACCCGTTTCCATCGAAACCTTGATTGGCAAAAAAGGGAAAAATCAATTGAGTATGCGTACTGTTGATTTGGAAATAATTAAGGAATATGCAGCCGAAGATGCGGATATTACATTTCAGCTGAAACAATTGTTTGAGCCATTGCTTTCGAAAGATCAGGTAAGTTCGTTATTTGAAGATGTTGAAATTCCTTTGATTCAGGTATTAACAGATATGGAAGCGGAAGGTGTGAAAGTGGATGTTGATGTTTTGAATGCATATTCAGCCGAATTGCAAACCGAAGTTATTGAGGTTGAAAAAGAGATATACGAACTGGCAGGCGAAAACTTCAATATTTCATCACCATTGCAATTGGGTAAAATTTTGTTCGACAAACTTAAAATTGTAGAGAATGCCAAGCAAACCAAAACCAAACAATATTCAACAGGTGAAGAAATTCTACAGAAACTGGTTAATAAGCATCCTATAATTGATAAGATACTCGATTACCGCTCACTAACCAAATTAAAATCTACCTATGTTGATTCATTACCGGAGCTATGCAATCCTAGAACCGGAAGAATTCACACTTCCTATAATCAGGCAGTAGCAGCAACCGGAAGATTAAGTTCCAACAATCCTAATCTGCAGAATATACCCATCAGAACCGAAAGAGGAAGAGAAATCCGCAAGGCGTTTGTGCCACGTAACCAGGATTTTGTATTACTTTCTGCCGACTATTCACAGATAGAATTGCGTATTATTGCCAGCATCAGCGAAGATGAAGGAATGATTTATGCTTTTAATAATGGCTTGGATATTCATACTGCCACTGCTGCCAATGTTTATGGAATCGA
>CAZYEM010000317.1:0-4478 GCA_964646395.1 uncultured Bacteroides sp. | reverse complement strand
TTCATTTCTATACCATTCAAAATCGTTTGGAGTTTTTCCTGCAAATTGCATCCAGATTATTGTTCCATAATGATAACCAATATACCTGTTCCATGCTCCTCCGATTATTGCCGAAATGTTTTTATGATTATCATAATTAACAGCAAAAGTATAACCATAGAAATCGTTGTCTAATATTTTTCTTCTTATTAAATCCGTTTTCTTTAGGGTATCGTTAGTAGTCATAAAATCAGATAAACCATATTTGTTAAACTTCTGATCTGGTTTATATTCTTCATAATATCCATAGCCTTTTGTATAATGAAATGCTGCATTTGCACTCCAGTTTCTGTTTACTTCATGCGAAACCAATAGCTGATAATGATCCTGCTGGTAATTATCGGTTTGATTGTTGTAATATCTGATATTACCATCAGCATCTGTATATTCACCTAAATTATTATAGGTTCTCATGGTATCCAATACATTGGAAGGAATACCGTTCCATGCCTGATAAGTTTTTTCCTTTCCCGAAAAGGTAATTAGTTTTACAATGGTTTTTTTGCTGTAATAAGCTCCCGAAAGGTAAAAAGAACGTAAATCGGATGTTGCTCTGTCGATAAATCCATCGGATGTAATTTTGGATAATCTGCCATCAACAGCCCATTTATTATCAATTAAACCACTTCCAACACTTACGGTATGCTTTAATGAATTGAAAGTACCGGCAGCATTGTTGATTTCAGCATAAGCTTTTTGATTAAGGTTTTGAGTCTGGAAATTAATACTAGCTCCAAATGCTCCAGCACCATTAACCGAAGTTCCTACACCACGTTGTATCTGAAGATTGTCAACAGAAGAAGCAAAATCGGGCATGTTTACAAACCATACTCCATGTGATTCGGCATCATTTAGAGGAATACCATTTACCATAACATTGGTACGGGTAAGATCGCTGCCACGGATACGGATATTGGTATAACCTATACCTGCACCCGCATCTGAAGTAGCTACCACCGAAGGCGTTTGTTCGATAATATAAGGAATGTCAACGCCGGTATTCATTTTCGTGATTTCCGATTTACTGATGTTTTGATGTGTGGAAGGCGTTTTGTCGCCAGCACGAGTGGATCTGATAATTACCTCATCTTCCATAATCGGGCTGCTTTCGAGCTTGATTTCTAAATTCTGATTTCCATCAAACTTTAGTTTACGATTATCGGGAATATATCCTATAAATGTTGTAATTAATAAGTATTCACCTTTTTTGAGTCCTGTAATTGTAAATTTGCCATTGTTATCGCTTACAACTGCTTTAAAGGAATTATTGAGCACAATATGTGCTCCACTAAGTTTTTCTCCGGTTTTTGCATCCATAACACTTCCGGAAATGGAAAATTGACTCCATGCCAAAATAGGCAGGATTGTTGCAAATAGCATTGCAAACCATTTTTTGTTCATTGTTTTGTTTTTTATTTAGTTAAACTTCAGAATGATGATAAGGGACCAGCATTCGTTTTATTAAAGTTTACCCTAACTCCCTCCGCCGGCACTACCCGGTTCAGGTTCAATGGGTATGATCTCAGCCCGTAATATTCAGGCACCCCCCTTATAGATGTCGGCAAAGTTAAGAAAATTCTTTTAGTTATATGATAATGATATTTTATTTTTTGTAAATGTATTTAGGAGGCGTTCTGAGAATTAGTTTTTTTGAGGCGAATAAGATTTTAAATCCCACATTACAAATACATAGGGATGAAGTTAAAATTGAAGTTCAACGAAGAAAAAGTGTTTTTTAGAAGTCGCGTTAATTGATTAGTCGAAACACAATAAAAGCTGACTCGAATTTATAATTTCAACCTTTTTATAAATATAAAATTACTTTTATAATAGCAGTAGTGAGCCTAAATAATATAAAAGCATTGCAATTCAATAAATTAATTACCAATAATTATTATTTAGCTTCTTTTTAATGTAATTAGTACAATTTCGGCCGGGCAATTAAATCTGATAGGAATTCCGCTTACACCAACTCCTCTCGATGTATAGCCTTTCATTTTGCCAATTTTCCATGCTCCATGATTAAATTGTTTGCCTTCAAACTGATGACTTATTAATGGAACTCCTTTTTTCAAACAGATCTGGCCTCCATGTGTATGTCCGCATAAATACAAATCGTATTTGTTTGCTGAAGCTATTTTTGCTAATTCGGATGTGTGAACCAATGCTATTTTAAAATCATAGCATTTGGTTTCGAGGCTGATGAGTGCCTGTTCGGTGTAATAGCTAAAAGGATCATCGGTGCCTGTAACTAATATTTTATCTCCATCTTTAATGATTTCAACCGATTCGTTAATAAGTAGTTCGAGTCCTGATTGGCTTTCGTATTGTGCCATTAGAAAAGTATCGTGATTTCCCAACACTGCAAATGTACCGTAAGGCGACTGAATGTATTTTGATAAAATTCGGAATGGTTTCAGGATATTGACTATGCTACCCGAATTGTCTTTGCGGTAATCGCCGGTTAAGAAGCAAATATCGAAACTGAGATTCTTAATCTTTTTTATAATGATGGATGCAAAACCTGGTATGCTGTCGATGTGTAAATCGGAAAGATGAAGTATTTTGAAACCATCAAAAGCTTGGGGTAAATTTGGATATTGCATTTCTATTTTGCTTATTTCAATAGTTTTGGCGTTTCCGTAACCTTTATAATAATATCCGGTAAGTTTTAGAATCCAGATAAAAACATGAAGCAAGCGAACAAATAAATTCCAATGACTTTTGCTTTTTTTTCCGTTTTTGTTTCGCAAAAAGCCAATATTTTCCAATACCGAGCGTGTTGATGCCCATATCAAACGCTTTTCCTTTCTTAATTCCGGATTATCAATAAAATTGTACATGGCTTTTTTTTATTTAAATACTGAATTTATTCATTTCTTACTAGAAACTACGCTAACAAATTTACAAAATATAATTTCAATCCGGCTAAAAGTTTTGTGAGATTGTAAGAAAGTATAAATACGTTTGTATAAATATCATATTCATTTACACCCCACTTTTGCCACCAACTATCACACAATTATCGTCCCGACCCCCATCCGTGTCGCTCATTATGCCATAATTGGTACTTATTATGCCATCCTTAACGCCAATTATGCCATTCCTGTCGGTTGGGATGCCATCCTTGGGATGCCATATTTGGTAATCAGAATGGCAAAATGAACGCCAAGACCCCCGTCTTAGCGATAAATATGCCATAATAAGTGTCAAGACCCCCCATTTAGCGTTAAGACCCCCATCTAAATGATTTTTTAGGGTGTTTTTATAAGTCGCACTCCGACTGTTAATGAATTTCTGAAAAAAATAAAACATATAATCTACTATGCATTTAATCAATATTTATAGTATTTTTGTAAAAAAAAGAACATGGAAAGTTTATTAATAAAAGTGCGTAATAAAAATGATTATAAATTTTTATTGGATTTATCGAAGAGAATGGGGTTTGAAATAGAAACATTAAGTGATAAAATAAAAGAATATGTAAAATCAAGTCCAAAGAATGTTCCTTTGACCGATGATGATATAATAAGTGAAATCAAAAGTGTAAGAAAATCATCGAAATAGTATGCTATGAATATCATAATTGATACTAATATCTGGATAAGTTTTACGATAGGCAAAAGGCTTCAGCATTTAAAGTCGTTATTAACCAATCCTGAACTTAAAATATTTATTTGCAACGAAATTCTAGAAGAATACAAAGCAGTTATAATTCGACCCCAAATAAAAAAGTATATTTCCAATCAGCGTATTAAGGAAACCATTGAAATTATAAAACTATCGACTATCAATGAAAGTCTGGTTTCTGAAGTTCATATTTCGAGAGATAAAAATGATGATTTTTTATTAGCATTTTCGATTGATGTAAAAGCTGATTACATAATTACCGGAGATAAAGATTTGCTTGTTTTCGAGAAATTCAATAATACGAATATTATAACTTTTGAAGAATTTATGATAGTGATTCAAAAAAACAAGTAAATATTTTTATAAGTAGGGACGCGACTTTTAGTCGCACTCCTACTATTAATCGTTATACAAAATGAAATATTGAAATCAACATTTTTCGGAAAAATTCATCATTCTTATCAGAGTCTGTAAATCCCCGTAACCATCAACGTTCCTCCGCTTTGTGATGGAAATAAAAACCACTTGGTAGTTTTGTGTTTCTTTGCGAGGAATTTGCCAATTCCAAAACCCAACGCAGAACCAACTATTGCATCCGAAAGCCAGTGTGCATTTTCGGTGGTTCGCGAAAGGGCTACTCCGGTAGCAAAAGTGTACATTAGTATTGGAATTACTTTGGTTTCTTTGTATTGTTCGGCAACTACGGTAGCTAATGTCCATGCAGCAATGCTATGTCCGGATGGAAAAGACGCATAATAATCGGAAGAAATTCCATCGAACTGATCTAAGGTTTGTGGAAAAGGTTTCCA
>CAZYEM010000316.1:0-4488 GCA_964646395.1 uncultured Bacteroides sp. | reverse complement strand
TTTTAATTATAAAATATAATGGAAGAATTACATAAGCGATAAAGCATAATATTCCAACTAATTCATGAGCAAAGGTTTCTGCTTCTATATTAAACAAAGTGATTATAATGATTCTGAAAAAATTGGAGATGATAACCAGCAAATACGTGATGGCTAAAGCTGCAATTATACTTATTATTTTATATTTTATGTTGTATCGTTTCTGGAAAAATGATATTATAATCAGTGATGAGTAAAAGCTTACTATTACCATCTTTAATCCCATGCAAACCGGATCAACATGAAATTCCTTTTCTTTAATAACGATAATATTACCAACTGATTTGTAATTGTCATTTATCAGGTTCAGACTTTGAGCAGCAAGTTTTGTTAGTGTAAGTCTTATTTCAAACCCAAGCATTTCAGAAATAAAAATAACAACAGGAGATGCAATTACTACTAAAAACAATGGCAATATATTTAGTTTACCATACAAACTTTCGTAAAGGAAAAACAAGGTGCAGATAAAAGCCATAAAATATATAGAACTTAATCTCATGAAGAAATAGAGTAGTATAAAGAATAAAGCTGCAATTCCATAACGAATTGATTTATCTCTGCTTTCTCTATGAATAACAAATGGTAATGCTAATAAAAGAAGTATAAAATTAAAATCGAATCTTACATAGAAAGAAAGTTTATCATAACTCAGATATAGCAATAGTACGAAGGCAATCCCTATAAACCAATATCTTAATGTTTTTGAATTTATGAATTCTTTATCCATCCTAATTTTGAACGAATTTTATTACTAAAAACAAGAAAGCTTACTAATAATATGAACAGTATAATTAATGCCCATTCTGAAGGTTCGGGAACTGCTCCAGATGATTTCATGCTTGCATTTTTAAGGCTGTTTTGATTTTTATCTATTCCAAATCTTTCGTAATCTTTTACCGTTTCCAACACAATTAAACTGGAAACAGGAGAAACAATGTATGCTTCGTTGGCAATGCTAACCACTTTGCTAATGTAATCGGAGTTTTTGTTGAAATAGTTTCTGCCGATATCTTTCATCAGTTTATTATAGGCAAATAATCTTAGTAAGTGATCTGGAGCTTTTCCATTTCCTTTTATAGTATCTCTGTTTATTGAAATTCCTGCTATATCGATGTCTGTTTGATTTGGATTCTGATTGGAAAGTATATAATTCTGGTCTTTGATAAATTGATTCAGCTTTTCTATATTTCCCTGAGAGAAATTAAAAATATCAAACTCTTTAAGCGTTTTTATATATGGTGAACTGATATTTCCCAGTTGAAAAAGATTAATTTGATTGCTGTCTGATGAAATTTTACTTATTAATTCATTTAAGAAAATGCTGCCTTCCAGATCTGATAAATTTGGAGATAATTCATTGGATTTACTCACAATAATTGCATTGTCGGTAAGCTTGATTTTATTAAAGGGAAATAAGCTAAAGCGTTTCTTAATTAATATCTCAAACACTTTATCTTTATTTTCATCATTGATTTCAATCATTTTATCATGAAATGCATAAATCTTTAGTTTGGAAGAATTATTCATTAATTGATCATATTCATTTCTGGTCCATGAGCTATTGATATCGAGATATAATTCCTTTAAATCAAGTTTTTGTCTTTGTTTATTAAGTTCACTTAGTTTATAACTGTAATTATTAAATGAAAACGATTCGGAGGATAGGGGAGTTGCCTTTAACTTTAACTCCCAATAAGGACGGAAATCACCTGTATAGGTGTAATTATTATTAAGATTGTTTTTGAATCCTTTTGGTAGATCAAGATTTTCAATTTTATGATTAGAAACCAAGGTAATACTGGTAGTCTCCATTATATTTTTGCAGACCGGTCCATCGAAATATATAGTATTCAATGTAAGATTATTTTCGATCTTTTCGAGTGGTGTTGTAATTCCTATTTTAAATTTTCGGTTCTCTTTTGGTGTACATGGAAATACAGTGACTGTTAATGTGTTTCCTTCCTGCCAGTGCAGTAAAGATGGATCGCGGTTTTCGACACCTACTATTGTTGTGTATGCACTATCTGCTTTAGATTTTGTAGTTAATCTCGACTTTTCTTCTTTGCCATTTATCCATAATGACAAGGAGGTTGCTACCGAACCTTCGGGTAGGTAAAAAGTAAAAGCTGCTTCCTGTGTATCTCCATCCCAATGGCTTGAATTTTTTACTGTAATAATTTTCTCGGTATATGCCAATCTGTAATCCGGAAATATTCTGATGTCATTTAATACATCTATGGTTTCCAAATCTCTACCCGACCATAGCTTACGTTGTGCTAAGTGGCGTGCATTATATTGTGATTTAAGGATTTTAATTCGTGTATCGGTATCCAGATTAACATCTCCAAGCAATGCTAAGCCTACATTAACCATCGGATCGTGTCTTTTTACTTCATCAAAGGAAGTATTATTCCATCCACGCCATAAATCATAAAAGGTATCATAAACAAGCGTGCCTTCTACAATCCTTTGCGTAAAATTATCGGAAGGAATATCCTGGCAGAACAATACCCATTCGGGCAATGTATTATCAGGACGAGTTATTATAGAAGCACTTGCATTATGAATTTCTGCTTTGAAATTATTCCATCTTACCAAAAATATACTTAAAACGATAAGAGGAGCAATAATACCCATAGCAAAAGCATATTTTTCGATTTTGGTTTTGTCTATCCTTCTATAAATAATAAATATAGAAATGAGCACCAAAAGCGGAACAAGCAAATGTAATGATAATCCGAGTATTATAGCTGCAAATAAAGAAATATGATATAATGGAGCAAGGTAGGTAGCAAAATAAGTAGTAATTACAATGCCTGCACCTAATAAGAAAAAAACAGGAATTCTAATATATTTTGGTAATTTATCGATAAAACAAACAGCAATATAGGCTGCATAAAACAAATTGAGATAAACCAATACCCAGGTTGAAAATAATGAGAATACAGGTATGGAGTTATTTAATGTAAATGCACTTATGGATAATAAACAAAGTGTAATGATAAAAAATTTAACAGGTATTTTCTTAAATTTGAATACAGTTCGATGTTCAATTAATACTGCTATGTAATAAATAAGTGCGATAATATAATTAATAAAGAAAATACCATCGTCGCCGAAGAAATCTCCTGAAGGAGTCCTATTTAAACTGGAAAAAAATAGTATGATTAATTCAAAAGCAATTAATGCAAGACCTGCATAAAATAATTTTAATTTTGGTTCTTTGTGTTGATTATCCATATTCTTTTAAATTTATCTTTCATAAACGTATGTTGGAGGATAATATTATTATTCAATTATTAATAAAATAAAAACCCCGCTGATAAATTATTTATCAGCGGGGTTTTTTTATGGTTATACCAAAACTATTTCTACTTCGGCTTCTGAAGTGGTATCTTTATTAACGAAGATTATATATTTATTGAAAGGTGCACCCAGTGAGGCTGCGCTAACTTCTATTTCTTCATCGGGAAGTACTTCATTTAAAATGGCAGGAACTGCTGCATCGGCTGTAGTAGCTGTATAATAAAATACAGATATTGTTCCCGGATTGCTTATAAGCAAATCATCATCAGCATTAAGAATAATATTGGCTGCCTTATGCGAACTAACAGGAAGTTTGATATTTACAAGCATGTTATTATCATTCTTTTTTGTTTTAGATCGTGGTGAAATCAGTTGCATATTAAAGTAATTGCATATAGCTGAAGGTTGGTCAAGGTTATTAAGTAATAGTGTAGCAATTATCTTTAGAAATAATTTATCAATAAGAACTTTTTTTGTTTTATAATCAGGTATAATACTTTTTACCTGAGTTTGGGTTGATTTCTGATTGCTTAACGAATCGATATATTTTAACCGTACTGTTTTTATTTGTATACCAAAAGTAGTACCTAAATCAACGTCATATTTATTAGCGTGACTTTCGGCAAGTTCCATTTTTTCGGTAATTTCTTCAATATTTACTTTTTTATATGGACCCACTCCTTTAGGAAAAGCCTCACGATGCTGAATTGAATTCTTACCAAATTTATAAATAAAAGCTGCTTCAAATGATGTTAGTATATTACCAAATTCATTTTTTACTGTTTTTACTACTTTGGTTAATGTAACCTGTTTGCTAATGTTTTGTTTGTTCAACGAAATATCGCTAAAAACCTCATTGTACAAAGATTCGCAATCGCTTATTAAAGCATCATAAATACCATTGATATTGTTAGCTTTTATACTTTGAATACATTCATATATAAATTGTGCTATTGATGATCGGCCTACTCTTGCATTTTCGGTAGGTGAAATTGTAAAATTTTCTATTTTACTCATAATTGTTTTATTTAGAGATATATTATTAAATTATTCTGCAAATAAAGCGATTATATTTAACATACTCATGTATTTTTGAATATATTTTGTTAAATTCAAGAAACTATTTTATTTTACTAAATATTA
>CAZYEM010000315.1:0-4519 GCA_964646395.1 uncultured Bacteroides sp. | reverse complement strand
AAAATAAAAATGGGACAAAACAATAAATATTTGTATTTTGCAATTGGTGTGATAGTTGGAGTTACAATTGGAGCTTCTGTAGTTTGGTGGATGCAAAATTATGATTTCAAAATATGGTTCACTTTTTCAGGTAAAAATGAAAAAATAACCGAATTGGTTCAGGATAATGAAATTAAGAACAATGTATCTATTGATAAACAAGATACTAAAAATATCAAGAACGATAAGATTAAGAAAAATGCCGGATTAAACCATACAGATAGTTTGAAAAATGACTATATGAATGAAAATGAGGAAATTGACACACTGAATGTTACTGATTCTAAAAACGATAATAATGACATTGTAGTTGCAACTGATGAACTTTTATTTGCAAAAAACTTCAAGATAGAAGGCTATAATATTAACAGCTCAAATGATAAAAATCTGGATTCATTACTGATAAACGACAAAACAAAAACAAATTCAGGGAATATTGTAAAAGTTGAATTCTGGCGATCACCAATAAATTATAAAGGGTATAAATATATTAATAACAAATTGATTTTGTTTGGAATATATGATTTTGATAATTTTCAGATAGAATTTTTCAATAATAAAATATACATTTACTCGCAAAAAAATTATTATCTTATCGAAAAGAATAATGATTTTAAAGCATTAATTCCGATGAAAGTAAGAAAATAACGAATGCCTCTAAAATATGAATTTTACATTTTCAAAATATCACGGTGCAGGCAATGATTTCATTATAATTGATAACAGAAATTATAATATTTCATTTTCTACAAATCAGGTTAAATACTTATGCGACCGACATTTAGGAATAGGTGCTGATGGTTTGATGTTGCTAAATACTGATAATGAGTCTGATTTCAGGATGGTTTATTATAATTCCGATGGTAACGAGAGTACGATGTGCGGTAATGGAGGAAGATGTATAACTGCCTTTGCTTCAAAGCTTGGTATAATTAAACAGAAAACTTCTTTTATTGCAATTGATGGTTTACATACTGCCGAAATTATTGAAGATAATGATGATATAAAAATTGTAAAACTAAAAATGACCGATGTTACAAAGATTATTAAAAGAGATAATTATTTTCTTATAAATACCGGTTCTCCCCATTACGTTGAATTTGTAAAGGATGTAAATGAAATTGATATTTTAACAACTGGAAGAGAAATAAGATATAATAAAATATTTGCTCCAAATGGACTTAATGTGAATTTTGTTGAAATTCTTGACAATTCCTTATTTGTAAGAACTTATGAAAGAGGTGTTGAAGACGAAACACTTTCATGTGGCACTGGAGTTACAGCTTCAGCTTTAGCATTTTGTTTTCAAAAAGACATCCAAACAGTTAACATTGAAACTAAGGGTGGTAATTTATCTGTTTCATTTGAAAAAGAAGCAAATGGATTTAAAAATATTTTTTTACAAGGTCCTGCAACATTTGTTTTTGAGGGGATGATTACTGCTTTCAAAGTAAAATAAAATCAGCAAAACTAAGCTATACTTCATATATGTATTTCATTATCAATAATTTATTTATATTTCTAAATTAGTTTCAGTTAAAGTAAACTTTGAAATAGATTTTAGGCAGACTTTCCTAAAGAAGAATTTTGCAAATCAAAATAAATTAAGAACTCCTGATCAGTGAAAATCATTTTATAAAACACATTTTATTACCAGAGCTATTTTTGATGTAAAAATAGCAATTCCAACAGTTTGTATATGAAATAACGAATGTTGGAATTGCCTTAGAAATGAAGATTGACTTATTAAAAAAACTATTTAAAACATTTTGTTAAATAAATTTTGAGCAATCAAATGAAAGTTTAATTAACCTTTTAATTTAAATTGCTTTCAATATTTCTGAATACAAACTGATTATCAAACATATCCAGCACAATATTTTGATCGGATGTAATTTTCCCCGATAAAATCAGCTTAGATAATTCATTAAGAATATATTTCTGAATAACTCGTTTTAAAGGTCTTGCACCATATTGTGGATCAAATCCCAGAATAGCCAGATGATCCAACGCATAATCGGTAGCTTCGATATAAATATTGTTCTTTTTGAGTAAATCGCTAAGTATTTTAAGCTGTATGCTAACTATTTCTCTGATTTCTTTTTCAGATAATGGATTAAACATAATGATTTCGTCAACACGATTCAGAAATTCAGGACGAATGGTTTGTTTTAATAATTCCAATACATCAAATTTGATATGGTCAAGTTCCTTTTCACGGTTAGAACCGTTAATTTTACTCATTCCTTCCTGTATTAAATGAGATCCTATATTTGAAGTCATAATTATTATGGTATTTTTGAAATCAGCAGTTCTGCCTTTGTTATCAGTCAAACGTCCTTCGTCAAGTACTTGCAGCAACACATTAAATACGTCGGGATGAGCTTTTTCAATTTCATCTAATAAAACAACAGAATAAGGTTTTCTGCGGATAGCTTCTGTTAACTGGCCACTTTCTTCATAACCCACATATCCTGGAGGTGCTCCAATCAAACGCGAAACAGTATGCTTTTCCTGATATTCCGACATATCTATCCTAATCATAGCATTTTCGTCATTAAAAAGAA
The DNA here is from genome assembly GCA_964646395.1 of uncultured Bacteroides sp. Lineage (GTDB taxonomy): Bacteria > Bacteroidota > Bacteroidia > Bacteroidales > JACABE01 > JACABE01. The sequence goes on along the minus strand of CAZYEM010000315.1, from coordinate 1,913 downwards.
ATTCGGCCAAAGCTTTAGCCAACTCTGTTTTACCCACGCCCGTAGTACCTAAAAAAATAAATGATCCTATCGGACGTTTTACATCCTGCAAACCAGCCCTACTCCTGCGAATAGCATCAGCAATTGCTTCAATGGCATCATCCTGACCAACCACTCTTTTATGAAGTTCAGATTCCAATGACAACAGTTTTTCTTTTTCACTTTGCAACATTCTGCTCACCGGAATGCCTGTCCAACGTGAAATTACCTCAGCAATATCCTCACTACCAACTTCTTCTTTAATCATTGCATGATTTGCCTGTAATTCCGAAAGTTTTTCCTTAAATGAAAGAACATCCTGTTCAGCTTCCTTTATCAGCCCATATCTTAATTCGGCTACCCTTCCGTAATCGCCACTACGTTCTGCCTGCTCAGCTTCAAATTTAAAGTTCTCAATTTCTTTTATTTTCTGCTGAATCTTTTCAACCAATTCTTTTTCAGCCTGCCATTTCGATTTCAAATTATTACGTTCATCATTCAGATTGGCGATTTCTTCATTTAGCTGTGCTAATTTTGAATTATCATTTTCCCTTTTAATTGCTTCCCTTTCAATTTCTAACTGACGAATCCTACGTTCAGCTTCATCCAATTCTTCTGGAACCGAATTAATTTCCAACCTCAGTTTTGAAGCAGCTTCATCTATCAAATCAATAGCTTTATCGGGCAAAAAACGATTGCTTATATATCGTTGAGATAATTCAACTGCTGCTATAATAGCTTCATCCTTAATCCTAACTTTATGGTGAACTTCATAACGTTCCTTTAATCCACGCAAAATAGAAATGGCATCAATTACAGTAGGTTCATCTATCAATACCATCTGAAAACGTCGTTCCAGTGCTTTATCCTTTTCAAAATAACGTTGATATTCTTTTGTTGTTGTTGCTCCTATTGCCCGCAATTCGCCACGGGCAAGAGCTGGTTTAAGAATATTGGCAGCATCCATAGCACCTTCACTTGCTCCAGCACCTACTAAAGTATGAATTTCATCAATAAAAAGTATTACTTCGCCCTCAGAATTAATTACCTCCTTGATAACACTTTTTAATCGTTCCTCAAATTCACCTTTGTATTTAGCTCCGGCTATTAAAGCACCCATATCCAATGAGAAAATCTGCTTGGACCTCAAATTTTCAGGTACATCCCCGCTTATTATCCGATGTGCCAATCCTTCAGCAATTGCAGTTTTACCTACACCCGGTTCTCCAACCAAAATAGGATTGTTTTTCGTCCTTCTCGAAAGTATCTGAAGTACCCGCCTTATTTCCTCATCACGACCAATAACCGGATCGAGTTTGCCGGTTTTTGCCATATTGTTCAGATTCAAAGCATATTTTCCCAATGCGTTGTAAGTATCTTCAGCTGTCTGACTATTAACAGTTGAGCCTTTTCTTAATTCTTTAATAGCCAGTATCAGTTCTTTTTCAGTTACCCCGTTATCTTTAAGTAAAATAGCAGCTGTATCTTTCTGATTTATTATTCCCAGCAATATATGTTCAATTGAAACAAATTCATCACCAAATTCCTTCAGATAAGAAGTAGCTTTAATTAATGCCTGATTAGTGTCATTTGTTAAATATGGATTTCCACCACTTACTTTTGGAAGGGAATCAATTATTTTATTTATTGCTTGAGATAAAATAGCAATATTTACATTCGTTTTCTTCAAAAGAAAAGGAATTACATTTTCATCCACTTCAAGCAAAGCTTTGAGAATATGAATATTTTCTATTGCCTGATTTTGATTAGCCATAGCTATTTGCATCGCTTTTTCTATAGCTTCCTGCGATTTTATTGTATAATTATTAAAGTTCATTCTATTTTATGTTTCAATATTAATTGCAAACTTAATACCAAATAGAGAAATAAAATCA
>CAZYEM010000314.1:0-4546 GCA_964646395.1 uncultured Bacteroides sp. | reverse complement strand
ACTCTTTTATCATTTTCTCGAATTTCTTCAGAAGAGGACCTTTGCCACCAATTAGAGAAATGATTTTTGTATTTTTTGTTTGATTTACAATAATATTCATTGATTTTATAAGGTATTCAAACCCCTTTCTTTCGATAAAATTACCTAAGCTGAAAAGTATAAAAGTATCATCACTAATTTTGAATCTATTTTTGTAGGTAAATAATGAAGGAAAAAACTTAGTATCATCGTAACCTGGTGCAATGACCATATGATTTTCTATTTTCCAGATTTCTTGTGTTTTGTTATAAGTGTATGAACTATTTGATATTACAAAATCGCTATTTCTTAATATGAAACGAATAAACTTTTTTCCTAGGTAGTTATGGCCAATAACAAAGACCTCAGCACCATGGTTCATAAAAATGACCTTTTTGCCTTTGCTTACCTTTTTAGTAATGATTGCCACTAATGCCGAAATTGTCCAGTGAGCATAAATCAACTTTGTGTTTTTTGATAACTTCCATGTATTTATAAAGAAAGATAAAATAAAAAAAGGTAATTGAAAAATGGCAAAGTAGCTATTTTTTAAGTTTGTGGGTATTCCTGCCCGATAAGCTATTTTCTGGAATTTTGTTGGAAAGAAATATCGAAATCTATTAACAATAACCCCGTTTATGATGGTATTTTGTTTTTGTTTTGCAGAATGTGGACTTAATATATTTATTTCATATCCCCTCAAAACTAATTGCTCACATTGTTCAGCAACAAAAGAACCCGCAATTATTCCATCATCCTGATGATAGGAGGTTGTTAATACTAAAATATTATTATACATACCAAATCATAAATCTGTTAATCAAGGTTGTAATAAATAATCAATCATTACTTTTTGTGGTTGCTGATAGATAATTTCTTGTTTTATAAACAAATAAATAAAAAATAATGTATATTATTCGTAATAGGAACAAGAAAATCAATAAAAAGCGTTTTATGAAATTATATTTGTCCAATGTATAAATCGTATTTATTACAGAGATCAGGTGATTAACTTTGTCTTTCAAGGAAACGGAAAATGGGGAACGGAAAAGATGTGCATCAGTCATATCTTTTATATAGGATACATTTTCAACCATGTACCAGTTGTGACTCGCCAAACAAAAATGGGTCATCGCTCCTTCATCAGGATCTTTTTGTATTAAAAATAATTGTATGGATTCTTTTATTGTTTGGATTTTGAATATTCCATACATGACCTGATAACCTAAATAGCCCTTTAAAATCAGTTGTAAGTGGCTGGTATATCGTTTATTTACAGACAATGGGAAGTTTCTGTCCTTCATGTTTTCATATCCGTTTTTGGTTTTAATTATCTTTTTAAGTTTAGGGAAAACAAAATCATAACCTTCTATTATTTTATTCATTAATGCTTGCAGGTAATCCTCTGAATGATAATAGTCGTCATCTGATAACCAAGAAAAATACTCACCCTTTGCTTTTTTTAATACAAAGAAGTAATTCTCCTTTACTCCTATATTTTCTGATTGGAAAAATACTCGAATACGATCATCGCTTTTCAACAATTCGGTTAAGTAATCTATATTTTCTATTCCATGTGATTTATCATCTGAAATAATCAGTTCCCAATTTTGAAATGTTTGTTGTTGAACGCTTTTAATAGCTCTTAAAAGGTTCTTTGGTCTATTATAAGTCGGAACTCCAATAGATAACATAGTACAATGAGATTAATAGTTAAAGGTTAGAATTATTGCTTTAAAGTTTAATTATCTTTGTTTTTCTCACAAAGACATAAAATACCTGATCCCCAGGATAAGTTTTTAAACAATTGCTGAATCAAATATAGTGGGTATAGAAAAATATCATTTGAAAATAAAAGCAGAACCAAGCTAACATTGTTTTTAAAACTAACTTTTGATAATTCTTCTTTTACTTCTGACGAGAAGTCTTTGTTACGTATAGTGTAAGCTCTTATTTTTTCAACAATATTGCTAATAGGGAAACCATAATGCCATAAAGTTTTTATTTCCATATTATTATTTTCAAAAATCTGTTTAATATCAGAGCTGTTGTATTTTCTGTAATGTCCAACATGTTGATCTAATTTGTTAAACTTTAAACTTTTTGAAGGAACTGATATTAAAATTTTTCCATTATCATTAAGGATTTTGGTCCAATAAAATATTGAAGCATTATCGTCTTTGATGTGTTCAAGAACTTCAAATGAAAATATATAGTCAAATTTTATCAAATTAAGTTCATTTATGGATTTTAATAAATATATGTTTTTAAGGTCTTTTGTCCTTTCAGTTGCCATTAAGTATGCTTCTTCGGAGAAATCGTACCCATACATTATTGCACCTTTTTTAGAAAAATAACGGAGCATTTCACCAGAGCCATAACCAATCTCAAGACATTTCTTTCCTTTCAGATTTTCATGTTTAATTATTTTTTCAATCATATTCTTTCTTAATAGAAAGCGTGGCATTGATATCCATTTCATAATTTCTGTATTTATTAATTTTTTTTTATTGAATTATCAGAAGATGAAAATAATAGCAATTTCTACCCTTATTTCCAGCTCATATTATTATAACTTCTTCAAGTAAAGGTTTATAGATGTATTATTGTACCTTATTATATTATGGATATTGAAGTTTTTACCCATTTATGTATTTAACCAAAACGTTTTGTTTTCAATATGATTCAATGAAAAACTGTTTTTTTGAGCTAAAAGGTTCAAATTTATTGGTTTTTTATTGATGTATGATAAATGTAAATTAGTAATAGCATAAATTGCTTTTTCTTTTCTTGTATTTTTACAAAAATATCAGCTACTAATAAATATCAGTTTTTGTATAACCTGTCATTATCCTGTATGTCCATCCACATTGCGAACATAAGCGATTGAAATGAGCTTATTGCAAGAAATACAAATGCCAATACAGTTACAGGATTAGCATCAGTTTTTGTTATAAAACTGTGCTCGATTATTTTCACTAAAAATGGTATTGATGCAAATGCCAGCACAATAGACAGGTGATAAAGCAAAAACAAAGGATGGAAATCTTTCAGGAAATACCTGTGCCATATTCTTTTAAAAAATGATATGAATAATAGCCAGGACACCCGTGGAACTACTTTCATTATTTTCATTTTGGATTGTTCACCAATATCGTAAACTGGCTTTATCTCAACTTCCTTAACTGTGCAAACGGCAATATTAAGCTTTACGAGCATATCATTGGGCATACCATAACTCTTATAAATTTTATATAGACAAATTGCATTAAGTGCTTTTTTTGAAATTGCTGTGTAGCCGGTTTGAGTGTCTGAAACCCGCCAATAACCAGAAGCTAGCTTGGTTAATATGGACAGTACAGAATTGCCGAAAAAGCGTAATTTGGGAATAGCAAGCCCTGAGCTTCTGTGAATTAGACGATTGCCTTTTGAGTAATCAATGTTTTCGTGAATTATCGGATTGCAAATACTTAGTAGTTCGGCAGGATCCATTTGGCCGTCACCTGCCATAACAGCTGAACAATCAATGTTGTGATCCTTACACCATTTGTAGCCACGTGCAATTGCTGCACCTACACCACTATTGTACTTCTGGTTTATCAGCACGATTCTGTCTTTATCCTTATCCTTGTTAGTAATAAATGATGGAACAAAAAAACTGATTTCATCCTGTGATTGCTTTAAAAGCAATTGGTTTGCTCTCTCGTATCGTCCTTCAATTTTGTGTTCGAAAATGTCTTTTATTACCGAACCTTCATTGTAGCTGGTTTTCCAAAAAGATTTTACTATCTCCTCTGTTCTGTCTTTGGAGCAATCGTTTACAACAATTATCCTGTCAACAAAATCAGGCATGGTTTCAAGTACCATAGCAATTTGGTGTTCCTCATTATAAGCAGGAACTATTACGGCAACTGTTTTATTATATAGCATAAGTTATTTATATGTTGAACCAATTGGGTGTTACTTTATCGAGAAACCAAAAAAAACTGTAATAAACCATAAAAAAGCTAATGAACAAAATCACTGGAATTTTTGCTTTGTCAGATAATTTGAAAAGTAATGTATTCATTAAAAAAATCACTATCAATGATATAACCGGAAAATTATATCTCCCTTGCAGGGCAACTCCAAAAACCCGCATATTCATATAGGATGAATAATTGATATAAAACACTATCATTATATAGCTCAATATTAAAAATAGCATGATTATAAATTTTTGTTCATTAATAAAAATTTTAAAATGATAAATTGATATACAGAAACAAAATATCAGTAAAGTGATATAAAACTTAAGTTCAGAAATTCCTCTTTGAAAACTTAAATGCCCAACCACACTGAATATTGTTTCCATTGTCCTTGTAAAATACATTGGGACATATTCTTTAATCGGCATCACTTCCCGGGTATGAGCCGTAGATAGCAATTCGGAATTTCGCATGTAAATACCATACCCGTTAAGAGCATTTTCTTTACCAATTACCAATTCTGCACCAGGTCTTATATTATGATATTTAATAAAATTGCC
>CAZYEM010000313.1:1616-4580 GCA_964646395.1 uncultured Bacteroides sp. | reverse complement strand
CCTGTTGCTCCTTGAGCGCCAATCGCTCCTGTTGATCCTTGAGCACCGATCGCACCGGTCGATCCTTGAGCGCCAATCGCTCCTGTTGCTCCTTGAGCACCTCTAACACCTGTTGATCCTTGAGCACCAATCGCTCCTGTTGATCCTTGAGCACCGATCGCCCCTGTTGCTCCTTGAGCACCTCTAACGCCTGTTGCCCCTTGAGCACCGATCGCCCCTGTTGCTCCTTGAGCACCAATAGCACCGGTTGCTCCTTGAGCGCCTCTTGCTCCTTGAGGTCCCGTGACGCATGGGTAAGGTGGATAAGGTGGATAAGGATTCGGTGGATAAGGTGGATAAGGTGGATAAGGTGGACAGGGGGTTGGTGGATAAGGTGGATAAGGTGGATAGGGGTCTGGTGGAAAAGGTGGATAGGGGATTGGTGGATAAGGTGGACAAGGGGGTGGTGGACAAGGTCGACATGGATTAGGATAAGACATTATATTTATATATGATATAATATTGTACACTAAAAAATATCCATAAAAAACAGGGACTTCTGTCTTTCAGAAGCTCCTGCCTTTTTATTTTTAAGATATTTTATGATTTTTAACAGTCCTTCTGTCCTGTTTTCAACGGGGCGTGGTCCGCTTTCGCAAACTCCAGCATGATAATATTTTTCTCGATTTGAAGAGGTCCTACCGCCACCGCACGCGCCGCTTCCGTCGGCTTCGCATATCGGATCAGAGCAAAACCTCTGATCGTGCCATAGTAAGGACTGCTTTTGTCCATATTCTTTGGAAGATAGATGTCCTGAATCGTACCATAGAACGCAAAGCCAGCATGTAGTTCTTTCAACGTAATATCGCGCGGCAAATTGCGCGCCATCACCGTTCGAATTCCATTCGGATTCGGAGCGAACATCACTTCTTTCTCTTCCTCATCAAGACAATTGCCCCAGTCGCCTCCTTTCAGCAATTGTTGCATTTGGCGGTCGTTGCGAACAGTGCGTGCGAGATCCGATTGAATCTCCATGGAATGTTTAGATACCTCTTTTCTATTTCTTTTTTGTTTCAATTTTATTTCATGATGGATACATATCTTTCATATACTGAGGAATATCAGTTGTATAGACCTGTTGAGTCACGATATCAATGTACACGTGAGTATCAGGACCGATTACTGTTTCTACACCTCTTTCATCCATAAATACAATCATTTTAACAACACCTTGAATGGGGTCGCCAAATAAATGGGCACGATTCTCATCACCTTTTGGAATAAAAATAATAGTGTCACGCATATGTTGTCGGATGGCAGAATGTGTAATATCAATGAAATGTGGCGCACTTCCATATAGAATTGTAATCATATGATGTATTTCTATAGAATAGGAAATAAATTTATTTTAGGTTCTTGCTCGTATTTTATCCTATAAATTTGATGTATGATCCCTCATATAGAAAGACAACAATGGATCCTCTGTCTGAAAGACAGAACATGGATCATTCCAAGAAAACAAAAGAGGAACTTGTCGCCCTATGCAAAGAACAAGGCATCAAAGGATACAGCGGTAAGAAAAAAGCAGACATCCTTTTGCTATTGAATAAGAAACCAACAGAAGAGCTCATCGCTAAAGAACCCACAAAAAATGTCTCCCCCTTGCGCTATCCTGGCGGAAAAACACGTGCCATTGCCATTCTTTCTTCCTACGTTTCCACCTACTTTCCAACTAAAAAAGTGCTCCTTTCTCCCTTCTTTGGCGGCGGAAGCTTTGAATTATTTATGACTACCAAAGGATATACTATACACGGCAATGACCTCTTTATTCCCCTCTACACGTTCTGGACCACCAAACAATCCAATTGCGATACTCTTGTCACGGCGATCAAAAAACATATGCCTATGACCAAAGACAAATTCCATCAATTGCGCGCATCCATTCTCAAGGAAGAAGCCATGAACGTCGCCGCATCCTACTTTATTATCAATCGAACCTCCTTCAGTGGCGCCACTCTATGCGGCGGATATTCTCAACAAGCAGCGGAAGGACGCCTCACCGAATCCAGCATCGAAAAACTTAAAGCATGCGATGTTCGTTCCATCACCTTTACCAATCTGGACTGTAACGCATTCCTTACCCAACATCCAGAAACAACCGATACACTTGTCTACGCAGACCCTCCTTACTACATTGATACCTACATCTATGGTAAAAATGGCGACATGCATGAGAACTTTAATCACGCCGCCTTTGCCGACACCATCAAAAAACGTTCCGATTGGATCGTTAGTTATAATGATTGTGAGTATATTCGTGAATTGTATAAAGATTGCCGCATCTTTGAGGCGAAATGGTCCTATGGAATGAATGCGAAGAAGGCGTCCTCTGAAATTATCATTCTTCCCTTACAGTGATTTTGTCTTCATTCCATTCATCTCATTGGGCAAGGTATGCTCAATATCAAATGGCGACTTGCTCAATGTTTTTTTATTGTAATTGATATCCCCCACCACATCCGTGGGAACACCATTCTTTTTATGCTTGCTTGTTCTAATTCGTAGTCGTTGCTCACAAGTAAAGAACGGCACCTGTAACTGAAGAATATCATGCCCTGTATGATAGAGCCCATACCCCTCTATTTGAATGTAATGGACTCCTGTCTTTTTGTAATACGCCGCCATCGTATCATCCGATACCTCTTTGGATATTTCCTTATCAAAGATGTGTTTCACTTCATCGTAATCAGTAGTATTTATTTTTCCCTCATAATATGGAAGATTTCTACCTTCATATACAACTTGGTCGCCCAATAGTTGATGATGAATGGTATCTTCGGTAAATCGTAGACGATCTTGTTGGTATGTCATTTTTGCTGATCCACCTTCAAAGCCACCCTTGTTCTTCACTTCTAATCCAATACACTGGTCTTTGACATAAAGAACGATATCGGGACCTGATTTTGCTCCATCCACTTCGATTAC
>CAZYEM010000313.1:0-1516 GCA_964646395.1 uncultured Bacteroides sp. | reverse complement strand
CTTTGACATAAAGAACGATATCGGGACCTGATTTTGCTCCATCCACTTCGATTACTTTATTCGTCATGCTGGACAATGTCTCATAGATGTGATGCTGGTATGATTTTCCACTGCTGAAACAATTCTTGCCGCGCGATAGAGGGTTCTTACCCTGTTGGGGCAAAGGGTCCATAACGTTCTCCTTAGCTGCGACATTATCTGTAAATGAATCGACAACGCGCTTTTCCGCTTCCTCTGTCGCCGCCAGAATGATTCGGAATAGATCCGTGGATCCAAACTTCTTGAGTGATGCGAGTACAGTCGATAACATGATGGAGTTGCACTATTTATTCGAATGATTTGGTTCAATTTTTTGAGACAATAAAATAGAGCGATTTCTACAGGTGGAGGAAGTAGCATATATATGTCGAGAGAAATCTGGGATATTTTTATGTTGATTGCAGAGAAAGAGAAAAGGGACACATGGTTGTCTACAATGGATTCCATTGATAATCCATTCACAACCAAGGGCGCGTACTGGGTCAGCAGATATGGAAATATGGGAGAGATAAGCAGGAAAAATCCCTAAATCATCGATGATGGGTCTTGCCATATGTACTCTATTTTCTATATTGAATTATACTTTATATTTTTATCACAATATAAATAAAAAATAGGGCGAACCCATTTTTATTTTTATTTCAGAATATTAATACTTTTTGGGCGCTTTAAACGACCAAAGGTCGTGCCGCGGCAAAGCCGCTTTCTAAAAAGCGCATTATTTCTTAATCACTGTGAACTTGTCTGCACCCGATGCGTGGCGAAGAGTCGGTACAATCTTCTTCAACCAATCAAATCCCACTGCCTTCTCACTCATCACGTACATGTCGCCATCTTGTAGAACCACTTCGATACGTTCGCCCACAGGTTGAGACCGTTGATACCACTGATAGTAGAGTGGCATTCTCTCAGACGCACCAATGCGAAACGCAAACACTTTGCGACGCTCTCCATCTCCATGATATCCAATGCCGCATTGTGACAACGTGTGATAGTAATTCGCCTCGGCATTCAACAGCTCGTCCTCGGTCCATTTCGCAATCGTCAGGCGAATACGCTGCGTCAGGGGAAGATGATGATAGGACACGATGCGACCCATGCCCTCCTCGTAGTTCGGCTCCTGATCTTCCTCAGCGAAGCAGAGATTCCAACGCGCCCGCTTGTTGACGACACGACCGCGCATGAACGCCATCTTGTCCAGATCTTTGTGCTCGTCTTGGAGGTCCGTCGTATCCTCCGTCCCCAGGATGTGCTGTCCACCCTCGCGAATGATAAGAACGCCCGCGGGATCCACCGCTCCATCTCCCACCCAATGCGCATCGAGACTCACATATTCCGTGGTGAGACCCACCGCGCGAAGTGACTCACCCAGCGCAATCAGCTTCTCAACGGAGTAGCCTTTGTCGTGGAGTGTGCCAATTTTCTGCATGCGTGCGTGATTCTCGCAGACATCCCCAAAAGTGATGGTAGAGACCGT
>CAZYEM010000312.1:0-4593 GCA_964646395.1 uncultured Bacteroides sp. | reverse complement strand
GCTGGTGTTGTGTTAACGGTAACTGCAACCAATAATCTATCCGTACTTTCGCAACCACTTATCGTTTGAGTTGCATAGTAAGAAGTTGTTGTCAATGCTGCAGAAGAAACCATAAGGTTGCCGGCAGTTGAAGCATCATACCATTTAATATCAGTACCTGTTGCAACTAAACCAGCTACAGTTGGTAAAGTAGCTGAACAGAATAATTGTGGTGAAGTAGCTGTTGGAGCTACAGGAGTTGCATTCACATTCCCGTTTTCCCAATTTGCAGGTATTATATTTACACCCTGATCAACTAATTCGCAACCATTTGCAAAGTTTATATTCGCAATACAATTGTTGCTGGTATTGTTGTATAAAAATTTCAATTTTAAAAACGGAACTGTTGTGGAATTTATATCAGTAGCAGCTGAACTTGACCATGCAATAGCAATGCTTCCCGGTGAATTCTGATTTACACTTGAGTTAAAAGTATTATCAGTAACTCCTAAGTAAGTCATTTTGCTGGCATCATAATTCAAAAACAAGGTTGCAGCTCCCATATTAGCAGGTAAATTACTAAAACTTACCGGAACAAGTGCCTGACTACCTTGAGTGGTTGAAATAATTCCTATACTTGCATTTCTGTTTGTACCATCTGGTGATATTACAGAATTTGTATAGTTTACACCCACATTGTTCGTCAGTTTATCGCTGAATACACAGCCAGTGCCAAAACTTACATCTGCATTTCCTACACCAATATACATAAATTTAAGTTTCAGAAATTGTCCGTTAATATCTATATCTGTGTTAAGATCAGGTGAAGACCATGTAATGGTTATTGTATTACCGGTATAATTAACATTAGCATTTTTGATATTATTTGTTGGTCCTATATAAACCAATTTTGAATTATCAAAATTCAAATTTAATGTTATTGCAGCAATACTATTATTACCTGTAGTTGTAAAAGTTGTAAAATTTAATGGTATTTCAAGATTATTCCCTTGTACTGCAGTTGTATAAGAACCTAATTCGGCAAAAGAAGTTGCAATTACAGGGCTTATACTTCCATTAAAATAACTAACTGCAATATTAGCAGGAGTATTATCTGATATTAAACATCCTGAATAAAAATTAAGCTGTGTTGCAGTACTTCCATTAAATATAAAATTAAGCTTAAGCTTATCTGTTGAATTTATATCAGCACCATTGGCATTATACCATGCTATGGTAATAATGCCATTGTTAACATTCGCACTGGCACCACTTAAGTTTCCTGTAGCTGAAATATTTACAAAGCTTAACCTGGTTTGATCGTATTGAATTTTTAAAGTTAAAGCACCTGCATTTGAGAATCCTTCAAACTTAACAGGAACTGTTACTCCTGTTCCGCTTACGGCATTAGTCCCAATAATACTTACTTTAGCAGTATTAGTAGCAGCAGCAATTACACTTCCATTGGTATAAAGCGGAAAAATTGGCGTTAATCCCTGAGTAACCTCACAAGTATTTAAAAAGCTTAACGAACTTGTAATTACTCCATTTAATACAAATTTGAGTTTTAAAAAGACACCATCAGGAAAATTTTGCTGTCCACTTACATTACTTGTAAAAAAAGAAATATGGATAGTAGAATCAGTTGCATTTGCAGAAATTCCTGCTGCTGCATCTGAAATACCTGTATAAGAAAGAACTGCAGGATTATAACGGATTTTTAAAGTTACTGAACCGATACCGGTAAAATTGGTAACATTTATTGGAACAGAAACCGTTTCGCCCGGATTAGCAGTTACCGTTCCTAAAACAACGGTAGCTTGCCCTAAAGATGCTGACACTAGTATTAGTATCAGGATTATTGTTGAAAATATTCGTTTTATCATAGTCGTATAAATTAGTTGTTATTCTACTGTTTTATTTATAGAAAAAATTCCTTTTAAGCTAACTGAAGTTAATTTCATTTTTTTAAGTTCATTAAGTTCATATTGCGAATTTTATCATTTTTTTTTGTAGAAACGGGAAGGTAATGGGTTAGCATTACCCTCCCGTTGAAAGAATTACTTTTCTAAAACTAATTTATTAGTTTTGATAAATGAACCGGATATTCCACTAACTTCTACAGTATATAAATAAATTCCTGAGGTTAGTTTCAGTTCGTCAGCATCAAGCACTTCCTGATAACTACCTGCGTCTTTTATTCCCTGAGAAATAACTGCAATGGCATGTCCTTCATAGTTGCTGATAGTAATTTTTACTGTACTCTTTTCAGAAATTACATACGTAATATTAGTTGTTTTTCTAAATGGATTCGGGTAATTGCTTACACTTATTCCGTTTACTTTATCAGAAGAAATAACATTAGAAAGTTTCAGACTAAAATTATCAATCCTCTTTGCATCAATATCAGCAAATTCGCTTTCATTTGTAATAGAGAATATTTCCATTGCATTTTCAAACGATTGTTTTGCTTTCAGTTGCATACTGATAATTACATCTTCATTTTTAAATGAACTTCCACTAGCATCAGCCCATGCAATTGAAATTTTACCATTGTTAATGGTATATTTCAATTCATTTAAAGGAGAAGTAAGATTTTCAACTTCAAACAGATTATCATCATAATTCATAACCAAAGTCATAGCTCCTATTTTTGTAACGGAGGCTGATTTGATGTCATAATTAAATGTTTTACCATTTTGAACCTGAATAGTTTGATCTGATAAATCAACAATATCAGTTGATGATTTTGCCGAACCAATTACATAAGAACCATTTACATCACCTGTACACAATCCCAGTAAATTCTGATTACTAAGATTATCAGTTAAATTAGTAACTGAAACAGTTCCAAATTTCCAGTTTCCTGCAGGATATGAAGTAATAGTACCAACAGTACGAAGTTTAATATACAAAGCATCTAGTGATGATATTGAATTTGAAGCATTTACATCAGCTGATAGAAATTGAATGTCAGATAATGTATAAGTTCCGATTGTACTTTTCTGTACAATTAATGCATCTGTTGCATTGTTTCCACCCCATACTCCATTGTAAGAAGCTGTAATAGTATAATTACTACCAACTGGTATATTAGTAAATTCATAATAACCTGATTCGCCATTCAAATTGAAATTAGGTGCAGTTGTAGTTGTTGCAACTACTGCATTAGAAGCATTTTTAATAGTAACAGTAACATCATTCATTGGTGTTAGTGAGCCATAAAATGCCAGGTTATCATAATTTACATAACCACTTATTGATTTTCCAACAATTGGTACAGTTACATTTTCTGTAGCTGTGGCACTGCAACCATAAGGAGCTGCAGATGTTTCAGTTACTGATACAGTACGTGTAACAGCTGATCCAGTCCAGTTAACATGAATACTGCTTGTTCCTTGTCCACTCATAATACTACCACCGTTAACTGTCCATGAGTATAAATGGTTAATTGTGGAAGGTGTAGAATACACTTCATCTGCAATTGTAACAACGGTTAGATTTCCGGAAATTACCGGAGCAGGTACTGCAATGGATACGGATTGCGAAGTATAAATAGAACAATGTGTATTAGATTCGGTAAGATTTACTGAACCACTTGTGATATTGTTATTCCAGATAACATTTATCGAATTATTGTTATTTGAATTAATTACACCACCTGTTACCGACCATTGATAAGTATTACTTCCAACCAATGGAGTAGAATAGGTTATCTGAGAATTCGGACAAACGGTAATATCACCTGTAATTGAAGGTGCGGGTATAGCAAAAATCTCTGCATTATTAGTTGCGGTAACTGAAGAAAGATTATAATTTCCTGCAGCAGCACCACCCAAGGTTAAACTACTTGCTGTTACTATTTGAACACCAGCATTTGCAGTTGCAAAATTAGCTGCACCTACTATTAAAGTTACAACATCAGGACTAATAACACCTGACAGCGTTTGACTGCTTAATGTTGCAGTAGTAGTTCCATCAGCACATTTGTTATTAGCTGTTATAGATGGAGTAACTGATTTTGGAGTAATAGTGAAATTAGCAGCTGTATAATTAATTGTATAATTATTATTTAATGCCAATGTCCCTTGAGTTATAGCATAAGGACCACCTAGAACAGTCTGTCCTGGATTACGTGATAAAGAACCTGTAAATGCATCAGTTCCAATTAAAGATGGAGTAAATCCATAAGTTAATAAAGGATCTGAATCACCATAAATTTTAGTTTGTCCTATATTTGCGGTAACAGTTATTGGCTTTTGTGTAATAGAGAAATCTTTAGTAACAAATGTTATAGTATAATTGCTGTTAGCTAAATTACCTTGTGTGATTGCGTGGTTACCAACGTTCTCTCCTGCTACACGGCTCAATGCTCCTGTAAAAGTTACTGTTGCTCCGTTAGCTAATAATCCTGTTGGTAATGAAGTATAAGTATAAACTGCTGGATCAGCAGCACCATAAACCTTTGTTTGACTTGCATCAGCTGTTACTGTAATTGGCATTGCTGTTATGCTGAAGTTATCAGGTACAAAAGTAATAGTGTAATTACTGTTAGCTAAATTACCTTGTGTGATTGCATGGTTACCAACGTTCTCTCCTGCTACACGGCTCAAT
>CAZYEM010000311.1:0-4601 GCA_964646395.1 uncultured Bacteroides sp. | reverse complement strand
GGCAGGATGCCCGCAGCGAACGTCCGGCGATGGGGCACGGGCAGCCTCGAGCCAGCGCCGATACGGCACAGGTTGACAACCTGTGCTACGAGGGGTCACGCACTCATCTCGGTCAACGCGTCAGGCCGGTGCGAGCGGCCACCCCCACCATCGACGAACCGTCGGTCGATGTACCCGGCAGTGACCACCAGCCGGTATCGGCCGATCGCATCGCCTGCGCCTCGGCCTTGCCGTCGAGGAACACGGTGACCCCCTTGCCGAACCGCCGCTCGATCCGCGGACCCACCTCGACGCCGACGAGGCCCCACTCCGCGTTGTTTCCAACCATGGTGCGGAACTCGAGCGACTCGCGGCCGTCGCTGCGATCACTGGAGACGCCGACACGCCCCATCCATCGGGCGGGTCCCTCGGTGACTATGTTCGAATCGGCGACCACGCCGGCCGAAACGTCGAATCGGTCGATGCGGCTGCGGAGTTCCGCCGCGATTGGCACCGGTGGGGCGTCGCGACCGACCGACCCCTGCATCGCGACCGAGAGTTCCGGCGTCCGCCCAAGGCTCTCGCGTTGCTGGGCAGCCTCGATTCGCTCCAGATCCCCCGCGATCGATCCCGTGCCCTCGAAGTTGCCCAGGCCGAACCCTTCAAACTCAACTGGCGGCGCGGCACGGCCGACGGCGGTGAGGGCGACGAACACGAGCGTGGGAATGAAGCGTCGCATGAGTGGTTCGTGGGGCGGAGAGCCTTTCCCGATATCGGCACCGAGCCGCTGCGCATGGAGTGGCGAGCGTGCCGATCGTGCCGGCCGACACGAATCTGCCGGTCAGCCGGTCTTCCGATGGGGAAACATCGGGATCGTGGGGGTCCGACCGGCCGAGCCGGCCCGACCAAACCGCGTGCATTCCAGAGCGTCGATCACCCGCGCGGCGATCTCGACGGCCGCCGCTCCCGCGGCTCCCGTGACGAGTGGCGGTCGCCCTTCCCGGATGGCTGCCAGAAAGTCGTCTTGCTCGCACGCGATCGCGTTGGCGTCGGCGACCGTGACCGTCTCAAACGGCAGGATGTCGGTGAAGAAGCGGTCCTTCATCGCGACCCGCTCGGCCACAGGCACGGCCGTGGCGGAGAACTCGCCCGCGCGCACGCCATCCGACGGCGACACAATCTCAACCGTCTTGGCGGTCAAGTCGCAGTGCACCAGGGCGTCGGACGACCAGATCGAGACGGTGCGACGGGCCGTCGGACTGATCCGCGACGCCGTCAGGTCGGCGACGAGCCCCGATGCGAACACGAGCCTGGCACGGGCCACGTCCTCGAAGCCGCCGGTGGCCACGATCCCCTGCGCCTCGACCCGCTCGAGCCGGCCGGGATGAAGCGAGAGCACGAGGTCGATGTCGTGGATCATGAGATCGTGAATCACGCCCACGTCGAGCGAGCGGAAGGTGAAGGGCGCCGTCCGCGTGGCCTCGATGAAGGTGGCCGTACCGGCCCGCGCCGCCGCGGTCTGCCAGGCGGGATTGAACCGCTCCACATGGCCGACGGCCACCGTTCTTCCGCAGCGACGCGCGGCGATCACGATCGCTCGGGCGTCCTCCACGCCGGCGGCGATCGGCTTCTCGACGAGGAGGTCGATGCCGGCCTCAAGCAGCGGCACCGCCACGCCCGTGTGCAGGCCCGTCGGGGCCGCGACCACGGCTGCATCGACGAGGCCAAAAAGATCCCGGGGCTCGGCGACCGCCCGGCAGCCATGGGCGGCGGCAACGCGGTCGCGAGACTCCGGCAACGGATCGACAACGGCAACGAGTTCGGCATCTGCGCGAGAGGCCAACAGCCTCGCATGGATCGCCCCGAGGTGCCCGCAGCCAACAACCGCCACTCTCATCCGCTTCATGCCGCTTTTCTCCGTTCCCGGGCACGGCCGTGCCGCCCCTGCTGCTGATGCTCGAGAAACTCGAGCAACTCGTTCACCTGTGGTACGAGCATCCCCTGCGACCGCAGGATCTCCCGCGCCGGTTCGACGCCGACTTTGGCACGATAGAGCAGCCGGTAGGCCTCCGAGATCGCCTCGATGACCGGCTGCGAAAAGCCGCCCCGCCGCAGGGCCACCACGTTGATGCAACGGGGCCGCGCGGGCGAGCCCTCGCAGAGCATGAACGGCGGGACGTCGTGAAGCACGCGCGAGAGCCCGGCCACGAACGAACAGCCTCCGATCGTCGCCCAGTGGTGCACGGCCACCACGCCGGAGAGCGAGGCCCGCGAGTGCACGCGGACGTGGCCGCCGAGGAGGGTGCCATTGGCGATGATCACGTGGTCGCCGATCCGACAGTCGTGGGCCACGTGGGAGGCGGCCATCAGGAAGTTGTGACTGCCGATCGAGGTGAGCCCTTCCTCCTTCTCGGTCGCGCGGTTGATCGTCACCCCCTCGCGGATCACGTTGTCGTCGCCGATCTCGACCCGGGTGTCGGTGCCGCGGTAACTCACGTCCTGCGGCTCGCCTCCGATCACGCAGTTCGGAAAAATCTGGTTTCGTTCGCCGATTGTGACCAGGCCCGAGATCGTCACATGATTGGCGAGCACCGAGCCGCGGCCGATGGTGGCACCAGACGAGATCACGCAGTAGGCGCCGACCGTGACGTCGTCGGCGATCCGCGCCCCCGCTTCCACGACGGCCGTGGGATGAATCGCCGGCGGCCGCCCTACGGCCCCTGCCACCGATACCTGCTCATCATCACACTGGTCGTGGTCTGTCACGCGACGTCAGGCCGAGGCCCGCCTCCCCTGACCCGCGACGAGCAACGCCGCCATGGCCCCGTTAAGACGATGACCGCTGCGCCGGGCGCGGACGTGGGCATGCAACGGCCGCCCCACGAGCGCCAGGTCGCCGACCAGATCGAGAACTTTGTGCCGAACGCATTCGTCGGGCCAGCGAAGCGTGTTACCCACGGGACCGTCGGCGTCGAAGACCAGCAGGTCGCCGTAGCCCACCGTGACCGCCAGCCCCGCTTCCCTCAGCCTCGCGGCGTCGTCTTGCGAGATAAACGTGCGGGCCGAGGCGAGTTCCGTCCGATAGGCGTCTGGCGTGACGCGGACGGAGAGCGTCTGCCGGCCGATCGGGCCGGAACCGTAGTCCAGCTCGTACTCCACCGAGAGACCGGCGAATCGCGGCGGCGTGACCTCGACCCACGCGTCGTCGTCGCCAACGCGGCAGGCCTCTCCGACGACGAACGGCTCAACGGCCGCCCCGAGCGACTCGCTCCCGGCGGCGTCGATCGCGTCAACGAAGGCCCGCGACGAGCCGTCGAGGCCGGGCATCTCCTCCGCATCGACTTTGACTAGACAGCAGTCGATCCCAAGGCCCGCCAAGGCGCTCATCGCATGCTCCACCATCTGCACCTGAACGCCAGCCGACGCCAGATTCGTCCGCGCCGTCGCTTCCACGCGGTGAGCGACCGTGGCCGGAATGCGAACCGGCGCGCCTGCACCAGTCCGCACGAATACGACACCGGCACCCGCCGGAGCGGGCACAAACTCGACCGTGACCGCACGACCGCTCCAATACCCGACACCGGAGACCGAGACGGGGCGGCGAATGGTCTGCTGAGGGCGCATGCGGGTCGAACCGAGGGAGGAAACAGGCCCGGAGGGTCGTCAGCGACGCTCCTCCGGGCCCGGTAAATCGACGCCGGTCCCGACGATCAACGAACCGGCTGAGCCTGCGACGCGGGAGCTCCGGCAACAGCGGCGCCGTTGAGCATCCGGGCAATGTCCGGGGTGATGTCAACCTGCGGATCGTAGTAGACGATCGGCTTGGTGATGCTGCCAAGGATCCGGTTGCGGTCGGCGGAATCGACCGGATCGCCGTCGAACCGATGCACCACCGCGATGCCGTTGTCGCGGGCAAACTGACTCACGGCCCGCTCGATCTCGTTGTAGACCTGGAGATAGACCTTCGCCTCCCGGTCCATGAAGTCCTTCTTCTGGAGCTGGGCGTTGACGCTGAAGTCGCCCTGCGCCTTGGCCACCTCGGCCTCGAGCTTCTTGTACTCGGGCGTGCCGACGTTGAAGCCCTTGAGCGTCTCCATCAGGCTGTTGATCCGGTCTCGCTCGGCCTTGAGAGCGTTCTCGGCCTGCATCACCTCGTCCTTCATCTTGTCCATCGCCTGCTTGAAGCGGGCGTGGTTTTTGAAGATGTAGCCCACGTCGATCACGGCGACGTGGGTGGCCGGTGCCGCAGCCCGGGCCGTGGGGGCAGCGGCCGGTGCGGGCTGCGCCTGGGCATGGACGGCGGTCTGACCGAGTGCCCCGGCGACCGCGACTGCGAAGATTGCCAGATGCCTATTCACGGAATGCTCTCCTTGCTTGCGGAACGTGGGCCGAATCTGTGGTGGCCGACCTCCCGAGGCGGCCATCCATGGCCGCCGGGAATGCCGACGTGGGCGGGATGATGGCGACCAGCCCTCGCCGACTCAAGGGCAACTTCGCCGCAGAAAACCGACTGCTTTTCAGACTGACATCACCGCGCGTCGCACCGGCGAGGGGCTGCCCATGCCCGTCGCCGGACACTCGCTGCGGGCATCCTGCCCTCCGCTCGCTCGATGCTGCCTGCG
>CAZYEM010000310.1:0-4604 GCA_964646395.1 uncultured Bacteroides sp. | reverse complement strand
GTTTTGCCGATTTGTTGAAAGATCCTGAATTAAGTGGCGAACAGCAACAGCAATATATCAAAATTATTGAGAAAAGTGGTGCACGTATGCTCAATATTATCAACGATATTGTTGATATTTCCAAGATTGAAGCAGGTCTGATGAAATTGGATATGAAAGAAACGAATATCAACGAACAAATCGAATACATCTATACTTTTTTTAAACCAGAGGTGGAAGCCAAAGGAATGCATTTGCAATTTAATACTAAGCTGCCTAAAAATAAAGCTTTAATAACAACAGACCGTGAAAAGCTGTATGCCATACTTACCAATCTGGTTAAAAATGCCATAAAATACAGCAAAGAAGGAAGCATTGAATTGGGTTATAATATCGTTGCAACAGATGATAATCTTTCGCAATTGGAATTTTATGTAAAAGATAGCGGAATTGGAATTCCTAAAGACCGTCAACATGCCATTTTTGATCGTTTTGTTCAAGCGGATATTGAAGATGAAATGGCAAGGCAGGGAGCCGGACTGGGATTAGCCATTACAAAATCATACGTTGAAATGCTGGGTGGTAAAATTAGGGTTGAAAGTGAAGAAGGCATTGGAAGCTGTTTCTATTTTACCTTGCCGTATATAATTAAAAATGAAAATACTGCAATCATTTCTGATGATTCATCGGATAGCAAAAATACTACTAGAAACCTGAAAATATTAATTGCCGAAGACGATGAAACTTCCAATATCCTGATTTCAATTAATGTTAAGGATATTAGTAAGGAAATTCTAATTGCAGCAACCGGAAAAGAAGCGGTTGAAATTTGCCGTAATAATCCGGATATTGATCTGATATTAATGGATATACAAATGCCCGACCTAAATGGCTTTAAAGCCACCCGACTAATAAGGGAATTCAACAAAAAGGTAGTTATAATAGCACAGACAGCTTATGCTTTATCCGGCGACCGGGAAAAAGCACTGGAAGCCGGTTGTGATGATTACATTACAAAACCAATCAGGAAAAATATTTTGCTGGAGATGATAGAAAAGTATTTTAAGAAATAAATAGTTGATATTAGTTGAAACATTTTTTATTTAGCAAATGAAAAACATAAAAATTTATAACAGAATACTTTTAGTATTGATTTTAACAGGAATTGTTTTTTTAATCCTATTTTTATTTTTAGCTATTATTAAAAATAAACAGGAAACATTAATTTTAGAAGAATCAAAAACACAATTTGATAATGAAATTAATTCACTGATAAAACTAAAATCTGCAACGCTTAAACAAGTTGCTTATGATTACACTTTTTGGGATGATTTTGTTGAAAAAATAAATTCTAAGGATACAGCCTGGTATAATAATAACATTACTACAATTTTAAAATCTTTTCGCATTGATTATGTATGTGTTTACGACGCTTCTTTTAATATGGTACATGAAGCTTATTCGGATGAATTTATTTCACGGAATTTTATTACTAAAGACATTCTGGTAAAATTAAAAGAAAAAAAGTTTCTGGATTATTTCCAGGCAGCAGATAGCGGGGTAATTGAAATAAGCAGTGCATCCATTCATCCGGATATAGATCCAACTCATACGTTAACAAAAGCAAGTGGATACTTATTTTTAGCAAAATTATGGAATACTGATTTTATTAATGAATTATCTGTTTTGAGTTCGGCTAAAGTAGAGATTTTAAATAACACAGATTCTATTGTAAATCAAAACAAATATTCCATTTCCACTAAACAGCTATTGCCCGATTGGAATAACAGAAAATCAACTCAATTAGTTTTTACAAGAACCATTAATTTTTTAAATCTTTATCATAACTTATCAATAATTATGATGATAATTATGTTTAGTTCTATTATAAGTACTTGGTTAATACTACATTTTTCAATTCGAAAATGGATAAACCGACCATTAAAACTGGTTACCGGTATTCTGAAATCAGAAAATCATACTCAAATAGATGAACTTCGGCAATGTCAGGGTGAATTTAAACTTATTGGTAATCTATTCAATGAGTTTATAATCCAAAAAGAAGACCTAACCAAAGCAAAAATATCTGCAGAAGAAAGCAATAAACTCAAAACTGCTTTTCTAAACAATATTTCTCACGAAATAAGAACACCCTTAAATGGGTTGCTTGGATTTCTTTCTTTACTTCAGGATAGTGAACTTACAAAAAGTGAAATAAAAAATTTCTACGCTATTATTAATAAATGTTCTGATCGGCTTTTGAATACAATTAATGATATAATTGAAATTTCGCAAATTCAATCAGGTCTGGTTAAATTAAATATTTCTCAAACCAATTTCTTTATAATAATTGACGAATTAGTAACTAATTATAAACCTTTAGCTGAAAATAAAAGTCTTGAATTCTACATTAAAAACAATATATCCGAAAAAAATAAATTTATAAATATTGATGGAAACATACTAAAATCCATACTCTCAAAATTAATTGATAATGCTATAAAATATACAAAATCAGGGTATATTGAAATTGGTATCAGTGAGAAAACCGGATACCTTGAATTTTATGTAAAAGATACAGGGATTGGTATTCCTACTGATAAACACCAACTGATTTTTGAGCGATTTATGCAGGTTGATGTGTCGGACACAAGAGAATTTGAGGGTTCGGGATTAGGATTATGTATTGTAAAAGCCTATGAAGAACTGCTTGGCGGCAAAATATGGTTGGAAAGCTCGCTGGAAAAAGGGAGTACATTTTATTTTACAATTCCATATAACGAAAATAAGATGGAAACAGAACAAATTCCAAAATTTACTTTAAATAAATCAAAGGAGAAAACCTCTGAAAAACTCAAAATTCTTATCGTTGAAGACGATCCTACCTCAGAATTATACATTAGTATTTTATTGAAAAATGATAATAATGAAATACTTGTTGCTCGATCGGGAATTGAAGCTATTGAAATATACAAACTTAACTCAGATATTAATCTGATTCTTATGGATATTAAAATGCACGAGATGAGTGGTTATGATGCAGCAAAAAAAATAAGGCAGCTTAATAAAGAGGTGATAATTATTGCTCAATCAGCTTATGCTTTTAGTAGTAGTAAAATTAAGGCACTGGAAGCCGGTTGTAATGATTACATTACAAAACCAATTAAGAAAAAACTTTTGTTGGAAATGATAGATATGTATTTTAATAAATAAATAACAAATAAGATGAGCTATCAGGATAAAACCAGAAAACAACTCATAAAAGAGTTAGCGGAATTGCATAAAGTGCTTAATTCCTTAAAAGCTACAATCGAATCGATTTGCAATCGGAAACGCATACATTTATTCAACATACACACCGCATTTTATGATTAATTTAAGTACTTTTGATAACAAAAGAAAACTAGGGATTTCGATAGTAATGGGCTTGCTAAGCCTGTTATTTGCGCCCTATGGCGTTACTGCCATTTTGGGCGAAATAACCATAGATATACCATGGTCGCTTGTTTTGCCAATACTTGCTGCTATGGCTTTTGGATGGAAGTATGGTGCTATTGCCGGATTAGCGGGTGGGGCACTATTCCCGTTTTTACTTTGGGCAAACAATGGCTGGGCTAATTTATTTACAGCAATAGTTTTTTTATGCATTTACATACTTATTGGTTTAATGCATGATACGAAATATTTCAAAAAAATTAAAAAACCATCTCTCCGTATTTTATTTGTTATCCTTGCAAGCATAATGATGGTGATTTATTATTATATTTTTCATTTTAATAATGCCCTCGCTATTAATCCTCCTTTTTGGAAACAGGATACCATACAAA
The DNA here is from genome assembly GCA_964646395.1 of uncultured Bacteroides sp. Lineage (GTDB taxonomy): Bacteria > Bacteroidota > Bacteroidia > Bacteroidales > JACABE01 > JACABE01. The sequence goes on along the minus strand of CAZYEM010000310.1, from coordinate 798 downwards.
AACTACCTTTAGAAATCCTTTATTCGTTTGCATTTAAAGACAGTATAAATATAATCCTCCTTATTGTGGTTTCGGAATCATTGCTAAAACTTCCGTTTATATGCAGGTTATTGGGCTTGCCAACGAAAACACATATGCAGGCAAACCATAAAATTTTCGTTGCATCAATTCTCACCTCTCTTTTAATATGGTTAATATTTGCAGGCTTAAGTTTTGCACTTTTAAATAATTCGCATGCAATTTACAATGAGCATAATTCACTCGCATTGTTTGTGCTTTTATCATCTGGGATTTTGGTTTCACGTATTCTTTTTAATTACAGCGAAAACCAGTTTGTAGTTCAAGGCGAATTAAACATCAGCGAAAAAAAATACCGCGAACTGTTTGAAGCAAACAAAGATGGAATAACAATTTTTTATGCCTACCCTGATGGAAAGGTATCCAATTTTATTGAGATGAACGAAGCAACAGGAGCAATGTTGGGATATTCTAAAGCTGAAATGTCAGTTATGAAACCATCAGATCTTGAAATTGAAAGTAGTGATGAAAAACTGAAGCAACGTATAAAAGATATACAAACGAAAGGTTTTTCAAACTTTGAAACTATTATAAGGCACAAAAACGGGAGCATTGTTCCAGTTGAAATAACTGTTCTGCTTATAAATTACAATAAGCTTCCTGCTTTGATGTATATTACAAGAGACATTACCGAGCGTAAACAAGCAGAAGAGAATCTGAGAGAAAGCGAATTAAAATATCGTCTTCTTATTGAAAACACAACTGATGTTGTTTTTTGTG
>CAZYEM010000309.1:0-4610 GCA_964646395.1 uncultured Bacteroides sp. | reverse complement strand
CTAGGAAATGGATGGGCTGAAGGTGTGCATCCAGATGATTTTCAGCATTGTTTAGCGGTTTATATGGATTCTTTCAGAGAACAAAAACCATTTCAGATGGAATATCGCTTGCGGCGAAATGATGGTGAATATAGATGGTTATTGGATTATGGCATACCCCGTTACACACTTGATGGAATATTTTTTGGTTTTATCGGTTCGTGTATAGATATTACAGAACGTAAGCAGTCAATAGATGCTTTAGCTGTATCTGAAAATCGCTACCGCAGGCTTTTTGAATCAGCGAAAGATGGAATTCTGATTCTTGATGCTAATACCGGTATGATTGATGATGTTAATCCATTTCTAATTCAGTTGCTAGGTTTTTCAAAAGATCAATTCATTAAAAAAGCAATATGGGAAATTGGATTTTTTAATGATGTAGTAGCAAATCATGACAAATTCATAGAATTACAACAAAATAAATATGTCCGATATGAAAATTTACCACTAGAAACTGCTTATGGTCACAAAATCAATGTTGAATTTGTAAGTAATTTATATACAGTTGATGATAAAAAAGTTATTCAATGTAACATACGTGATATCACTGAGCGAAAATTGATAGAAGAAGCATTAATAAAAAGTGAAGAAAAGCTTCTTGAACTAAATGCTACAAAAGATAGATTTTTTTCTATCATTGCCCACGACCTTAAAAGCCCTTTCAATGCCATTGTAGGGTTTAGTGATCTTTTGATAGAACAGGTTAAAGTAAAAGATTATGAAGGAATTGAAAAATATGCTGAAATAATATTACAATCATCAGAAAAAGCCATGAATTTGCTGTTAAATCTTATGGAATGGAGTCAGTCCCAAAGTGGTAGAATGGAATTTAATCCGGAATATTTAGATTTAACAAAACTTATTAATGAAGTTATCCTTTTATTCAATGATATAAGTATTCAAAAATCAATAATAATATCTAAATCGTTAGCTGAAAAAGTACTTCTTTTTGCAGATGCTGCTATGATTAATACGGTTTTAAGAAACCTGATTTCGAATGCAATTAAGTTTACAAATACTGGTGGAGAAATAAATATTTTATTAGAAGAAAGAAAAAACGAAGTATTTGTTTCTGTTAATGATAATGGAGTTGGAATTTCAAACCTAATGATTGAGAAAATGTTCAGAATAGATGAAAGTTATTCAACTTCAGGCACTAATAATGAAAAGGGAACTGGTTTGGGTCTAATTCTATGCAAAGATTTTATTAATAAACATAAAGGAAAAATATGGATTGAAAGTGAAGTAGGAAAAGGAACAAAAATTAGTTTTACCATTCCTTATAAATAAAACATTAGCTGTTTTTACTTTGTACTAAAAAAATATATAATAATCAAATAGTTAATTCCTTTATTGGATAAATTTTGTTCAACTGATTATTAAAAAAATTATTGTCCAACTGTATATGATTTCTTAAAACCCGGTGCTCCAAGCGGATAAAAAGTTGAAAGGCTTGAGTCATCTACTGCTTTAATATAATATTCTACAATACTTCCAGCAGGAAGTCCTTTAATTTCTGTGCTTTTTTTTCTTGGATCACAGCAAAATGGATAAAACTGGACAACTGTGTCAAATCCGTCAAAAGAATAAAAAAGTAATAATGAATCAATACCGTAATCATCCTCCGCATTGGTATTTATTGTAACTATTTGATAAGCAGATGGGAATTCAGGAAATAAAACTACTTCATTAATTTTAGGAGCCTGATTGGGTAAAAAGAAAGGTAAATTTGTTGTAGAAGGAGTAGGAGTGTTTAATAATTGAAAATTGGCACTTCCATCAGGTTTTCTGCCAAAGCTAACCGACTGATCCATTTGTGGATAATAAACCCTATCAATACTATTATTTTCCTTATCCGTAATTGCAATGTTTCCTCCTGAGCTGCTTAGTATAAAACTGGTATGATTGGAAAAATTTTCAGCATCGCAAAAAAACAATGCAAAACCCTTTGCATCAATTATTCCGCCTGTTATTGTAAATATGAAATTATCTTTTTTAATATGAAACCCTTCCATATTAATAGCAGAATCACCAGGATTGTAAATTTCAATCCAGTTAGGTGAATTATAAGTCATTACTTCATTTATTACAAGATCGATGTTTGAGTCTTTTTCAGTAGGAATAGATTTTTCCTTACTGCAATTAACTAATAATAATATAGATAAAAGAAAAAATATAGTTTTAATTTTTGTCATAAATACATTTGAATATAAAAAACATGGTTTGGTAATTTCCAAACCATGTTAGATTAATAATAAGTTTTTACACTATTATTTCTTAATATCGTAAAAACATCTTACAGGAGAGTAAAGCTGACCTTCTGCAGTAAGTTTTTTAATCAACTTTTCCACATCTTTTTTCTCAATTCCTGATAATTCAGCAACTTCACCTGCTTTTAACGGTTTACCGGCATTCTTAAAAGTCTCGATAATTTTTTGATTGTTTTCCATTTTACTAAGTTATAAAATTTTTTACAAAGTTAAATAATATTTTTTATAACTAAAATATGATTATTGATTTCACAATACTTCGTTAAACATTTAGAAGACGCTGATATTTTGAACTTTGACAAAGGTGCTTTTGATTTAATAAAGTGCATATAATCAGCTGATTGAAATTTGCAAGAAAAAACTATGTCAACGTTTACCGAACTATTGATTTGAAAAAAACCATTTTAAATAGAAATTGTTTAAAGCTCATTATTTTTATATTAAATTTATATTAATTTTGCTTTTTACAATTTTAAATAATATCACAGAATGAAAAACTTATCAATTATCAGGTTGCTATCAATGCTTATTTTGCTTTTTACATTTATGTCATGTGAAAAAGATGCCGGAGAAGGAGGTAATTCAAGTATTTATGGAAAAGTATGGGTGAGAGATTATAATGCAAATTTCACTTTACTCATGTATTCTTATTATGGTCAGGATGAAGATGTCTTTATAGTTTATGGTGATAATAAATCATACAGTGACAAAGTAAGTACAAATTATGATGGTAGTTTTGAATTTAAATATTTAAGACCTGGTAAATATAAGTTATATTCATATTCCAAAGATTCAACATTAGTTAGCTCTGCATTAATTCCAAATGTAAGAGAAATTGAAATAACTGACAACAGTCAGGAAGTTGATGCTGGAACAATTGATATTTTAAAATAATTTGAATTTTTATACTAACTATTAAATTCGTTTCGTATGAAGATTCTTAAAAATAAATTATTGCTTTTTCTGTTGTTTTATTTCATAACAGCTTCATTAATTGCACAAGTAAATGATGCTGGTTTGTGGACTAGTGTTAATATAGATAAAAAAATCAATAAGAAATTTTCGATTTCATTATCAGAAGAAATTCGATTTAATGAGAATATTTCAGAAATAGGATCTTTTTTTACTGATGCAGGAATAAATTATAAAATAAACAAGATTATAAGAGTGAGTGCCAATTATCGTTTTACAAACAAAAAGAGACTAGATGATTCTTATAGTCAACGTCATCGCTATTATTTTGATTTATCGTTAAGAACAAAATTTCAATTTTTTACATTTATGTTTCGTTCAAGATATCAATCACAATATAAAGATTTATATTCAAGCCCAGATGGTAAAATTGCTGAAAATTATCTTCGTAATAAGTTGACTGTCAAATATGAACTTAATAAGAAATTAGCATTTTACGGAGCCTTCGAAATGTTTTCTCCTCTCAGATCCTATGATAAGATATTATTTGATAATTTGAGATATAATGCAGGAATAGAATATTCTATAAATAAAATACATTCCATAGACTTATCATATTTGATTCAAAAAGAGTATAATGTAAAAAATCCATGGACAGATTATGTTATTTGTGTGGGTTATAATTTCAATTTTTGAGAATCTTTCCTTAATCTGGTATATTAATACTGAATTTATGATCTCAATCCTTACTAACGTTATATATTACAATTACGAAAATATGCAATTTTAATAGTTTATCGCTATATTATCCTTACAAAAGGCAATATTACCACGTCCGGAATATCACCATTAAGTAAAAAAAATATCAGGGTTTTGACTTTTAATGGTTTGTACAAGCTTTTTTAGCTGTTTTTCATTTCAGAGGGTTCCCTAATGTATTTCAGAAACTATACCGAAATGAAATATATAATAGTCCATTACGCACTTGAAACGATAACATATTTCTGATCGGCATTATACCAATAAAAAAACAGACTAATTTATAATTTACTCTGGCATACTATTTTTTTCGGTAAACAATAGCAGTTGCGAAGAAATTGAATTTATGTTTTTATAATACCTGTTAATTAATGTAACAAATAAAATCATCTGCCAATTCTGTCGGTATTTTTTTTGAAACCATAAATTCACACGAATATTACCATTTCACTATTGCGAAAACCATAAATTCGAACGAATATTACTACTTCAGTTTTGTGAAAACAATAAAGTCGAACGAATATTACCATTTCACTATTGCGAAAACCATAAAGTCGTTCGAATATTACTACTTCACTTTTGCGAAAACAATAAAGTCGAACGAATATTACCATTTCACTTTTGCGA
>CAZYEM010000308.1:0-4641 GCA_964646395.1 uncultured Bacteroides sp. | reverse complement strand
CAAGTTTTGCTCCAGCAGTTGTAACACCCACCCCTAAATTAGTCCCATCAAAAGTAAGCGCAGACCCAGTAGCCAATGCACTAGAACTAGATGCGTAAACCACACCGCCTGATGTGAATGATGTTAGGTTTGTACCGCCATTGGCTGTTGCCAATGTTCCTGCCAACGTAATCGTGCCAGACGTGGTGATTGGGCCGCCCGAAGTAGTCAAGCCTGTTGTGCCACCTGATACTGCAACGCTAGAAACAGTACCTGCCGCGCCGCCTGAAGATGCAAGCAAGGTAACCGTACCTGCGCTGTTCTTTGCGTACAGCTTCATGTCGGCAGTGTTAAGGGCTATCTCGCCGTCAACAAGGTTGCCAGACGTCGGAACAGCCGACGCAGTGCTACTGAAGTAAAGTGAAATGGGCGTAAAGCCTGCTTGTGCCATTAAAAGGTACCTCCAGATATGCCAACATAATTGGTGGCGGTAACAGTCGTAAAATTACCAGTTGCCGCAGTCGTTGCACCAACTGTCGTGCCGTTAATTGTCCCACCAGTTATAGCTACTGCGCCAGCACTTTGTGTTGACATTGTGCCCAAGCCAGTGATCGCCGTGTTAGGGATTGTGGTCGATGCGGAGACAGCGCTTGTTCCGTTGCCAAACAAATAACCAGACAGCGTGGTTGCACCTGTACCACCGTTTGCCACATTTAATGTGCCAGCAAGGGTAATTGTGCCTGTTACGGTAACGGGGCCACCAGATGTTGTGAGTCCAGTTGTACCGCCAGACACATCCACGCTTTGCACCGTACCACCAGCGGCAGGGGTTGCAGAGATCGTAATCCCGCCAGCAGTGTTTGAGATGCTGACGTTCGTGCCAGCGGTCAAAGTCGCTAGGGAGTAGCCTGAGCCGTTACCGATAGCCAACTGACCATTAGAAGGCGTAGCTGTTAAACCCGTACCGCCGTATAAAGTACCAATCGTGCCAGCGTTCCAAGTACCTGCTGTCAGCGTACCCACACCAGTGATACCAGTGTAGGAACCGCTTATACGACCTGTAGGAAGCGTTCCAGAGGTGATGTTGGCGGCGTTGGTTGTGTCAGTGGTAGCTGAGGGTGCAAGACCTGATACCGCACCCGCGGCAATCGCAATAGCTGTGTTGGTGACCGATGTCACGCGACCGTAGGTGTCTACAGCAAACACAGGAACCTGTGATGCAGAGCCGTAGGTAGCCGCAACGACACCTGACGTACCCAAGGCTATGGTGACAGCCGCTGAGCCGTCATAACTCGTTCCTGTCAGCCCTGTGCCGATTGTCAAGGCATTAGGATTGGTGGCGGTAATTGTTCCAGACGCACCCAAAGCGATTGATGTTCCGTTAACCGTGACCGCACTATTTGCTAACTGCGCATTTGTCACAGCACCAGAGGTGATCTGGTTTGCGTTTATTGCAATTGATGTATTGCTGGCGCTGGTAATCTGACCTTGTGCGTTGATCGCTAAAGTTGGAACTTGTGAAGCAGTGCCGTAGGAGGCGGCAGTAACACCAGTATTGGTGATGCTAAAAGTCGTACTAGACAGCGTAAGACCAGTACCTGCACTATAAATTTGCGCAGAACTTATTTGAGCAAACGTGATATTTGTTGTGCCAAAAACGATAACGCCAGTCGTGTTGCAGGTGTAGGTTTCGCCAGCACCAGTTGCACCTTGCTGAACAAAGAAAGTCGAACCTTCACCCAGCGTTGATGCACTAGTAAGTCCGTATGTATCGGTATCGGAAGAACGAGTTAAAACCCAATTCGTTGAAACAGAACCTACGCTAGTCACCACATAGACGCCGTTTTGAGTGGCGTTTGTTTGGGTATAAATCAGTACTCGGTCACTGACAGAAAGAGTGATTCCATCAATTACCAAAGCGGCTTGCGTACCTGCATTGGTCAATGTAGCGCCAACACCGACACCAGCCCCGCCCGGTTGGTTGTAGGTTGCAGTAAGCGGAGTTGGAGACTCGACGCGCACTGGCGCATGAAAGTGAATGCCAGACGCCACAAGACCGTCTACGTATTGCTTGTTGGCAATGTCCGTCGCGGCAGTTGGTGCAGTAGTAACCGTGCCAGTCGTCGTAGCTAATGCTGTGAACGTACCAGCCGCGGGAGTTGATGCTCCAACGGTTGTTCCGTTGATTGTTCCACCAGTAATGGCAACAGCAGTTGCATTCTGGGTGGACATAGTGCCAAGACCAGAAACCTGCGTGTTGGCAATCGCAATATTTGTATCAGCCAAAGCAGTTAAGCGACCTTGCGCGTCAACAGTGGCGGTTAGGGTTTTGGATGCCGCGCCATAAGAGCCTGCCGTTACAGCGGTGTTGGCTAGGTTGATCGTTGTTGCCGTAGAGCCGTTGAAAGATCCTGCACTGAATCCAGTGCCAAAGGTCAAGGCATTTGTTGTGTTAGATGTAATCGTGCCTGAAGCGCCAAGGGCAACAGATACACCATTGAAGGTAACTGAGCTGTTGGCTAACTGAGCGTTGGTGACTGATCCAGACAAGTCAGTAGTTGGAACAGTAGCCGAAGCTGTCATGGCAGATGTGCCATTTCCTTTGACGTAACCAGTCAAAGATCCTGTACCAGTGCCACCGCTAGATACATTAAGCGTACCGCTCAAAACGACCACACCACCAGTAGCTGAAGAAGGCGTGAAACCTGTGCCACCAGCAGAGAATGATGTTACGCCACCAACAAGTGAGAATTGATTCCACGAGCCAGATGCAAAACCGTCAAAGGTCTGTGTGTCGGTATTAAAGCGGAACTGACCTGCAATACCTGCGGGTTGTTGTGCGCTTGTGCCTTTGGGGAGGACGACGCCGCCAGTGCCGGGCAACTGCGCATCCGAGGCAATTGCAAAAGTTGGGTTACCTGATGCACCACTACCGTTTGTAATGACAATCTGATTTGCTGTGCCAGTAAGGTCGCGACCAGCAACGGAAGTACCACCGCTGACCATCGCCAACATGCCAGTACCAGAGAGGTTTGCTACAGCCGCCGCTACGCCGCTCAGGGCAAGCGTTGGGTTACCACCAGTACCATCTGCATTAGACACGCTCAAACCAGCGCCTGAAGCGGCTATAGAGCGGTTAATCAAGGTGCTACTGCTGTCTTTAACAACAATGCCACCACCAAGTGCGTTTAATTGCGAAATTGCTCCAGTCAATCCAACTTGATAGAAAGACTGAGCACCACCATCCGTTAACGTAATACCTGTATTGGTAGACAGGTAACGACTGTTTGCGAGTGTTGGCTCTTGGTTCTTTGTTAAGAATGTTGCCGTCAGGGCAGGAGACGCCGCGATAGCACCTGTCGTCGTTCTTACAGTTTGACCGTTCTGAACGATAGGAACAGATTCTGTACCAGTAATCGCACCAGCGGCAGGTAATTGTGTGATCGTTACTTGTGCGGACATATTATGGGCTCAGTTGGTCTAGGTTACCGTTGTTCTCAGGATCCTGATCGTTACCCTCGGTCGAGATGATAAAGCTACCACCAGTGATACCGTTTTGGGTAGTGACAATGTTGTTGTCATTGGCGGCGACGCTCACGTCAGGACGTGGGAATCTGATCGTTATTCTCTCAGTTTTTCGGGCTGGAAGTCTATAGGGATCTTTCTCATCTGCGCAGTTTTGCCCACAGACTTGGAGGCCGGGGAAATTGGGGTCAGGTCTCATCTCATCATGGGCGCGCTTCATCCTACATCTATCGCAAATTGCAATCGATAAGGTAGCGTTTCCACGAGTATCGAGAAAGGTTGGCATTATCTTGTGTACACCGAGATGTTGGGAGCCAGATAGATCGGACTGCGATCACGCTCCTCTTGTTCCACTTGATTCAAGTACTTCTCGGCTTGACCTTCAAGGTATTGGATGCGCGCCATGTCGACGCCGGGCAACTCAAGCGCCATCCTATGCGACAGCATCATCAAAGTAGCTTCATACCAACGAGTGGGGATGTACAGCTCGTTTGTCAATGAACCAACGTCCATGATCTGTTTGCTGTACCACACGGTGATTTGCACAAATGGGTCACTAGGGACAGGCCACAAGTACAACGAGGGCAAAGGAATTGTGCGATCAAACCAAAATTGAAAGGGCTGGTTTGACGTAAAGTTCTTGTTTGGCAGGTTGGTGTAGTCGTCGCGGTTTAGGCGAGACATAGTGATCTCGGTGGAATTATTTCCAACGTAGAACTCACGCAAAGCCAAGGTAGTCCCACCAGAGGCGCGAACGCGGTAGTACTGCACGGCTTGACCGGGGTTTATATCCGTCCAGATCCACTGGTTATCAGTTACAGCTACGGCGCCAAGGCTCTGTAGCGTCGTCCAAGTGCTGTTATCAGTTGAGTACTCGAGGGTCAACGTCCATGTGGCGCTTCCACCACCTGCTATGTACGGCAGGATACCAATGGAACCAGCATAAATGTCTTGGTTTGTTCCAAAATTAGCTGAGATGTTGCCGTTTGCGCTTGTCTGTAAGCAGAATGTGTCTACGTCGTTGTCACCCACGTTTCCCACAGTACCACCCGCGGAGGATGTGTAGCTTGCACTAGGGCGGTTCATGGTGCGATAGAGCACGTTTAGAGCGTCGTTTGCACCTGCGGGTAGGGTGTA
>CAZYEM010000307.1:0-4687 GCA_964646395.1 uncultured Bacteroides sp. | reverse complement strand
CCTATATGGAATGGTGGTGATAAAAACGAAGAGGCATTATTGGCGTCGTGTTATAAAAGAAGTTTGGAAGTAGCTGTTGAAAATAAATGCAAAACCATCGCTTTTCCAAATATAAGTACAGGCATTTATCACTTCCCAAAAGAACTTGCTGCTAAAATTGCAATTGAGACCATTATTCAATTTCTTGCTAATGATACTTCAATTGAAAAAGTTTACTTAATATGTTTCAGCAAAGAAAACTATAAGATTTATAAAACTTTACTCGATAATTTGTAATTTTTTTGATATTTTTAGTTAATAGTTTAATCTATCATTTTTTCAGCTAACTTATCTGAAATTGAATTATCATAACTCATACAGACATCAGAAGCAAACAAAATACCTGTATCGATTATTTTTTTCCAACTTTCAGTATTCAAATCCACAAAGGAATGTTTAAACATGTTTTGTTTGATCATTTCATGAATAATTCCCGCATTAAAAGCATCACCAGCTCCTATTGAACTAACAACATCAATATCCGGCACTTTTATTTCTAAATAAAATTCAGGGGTAAATACTAAGACGTCTTTTTTATTTTGAGTAATAATCAAATTATTACAACCAATTTCTTTTATTCTTTCATATACTTCAATATAAGATGTTTTTCCAAAGAGATTAAATAAATCTTCATTTGAAGCTTTTATTATATCTGATTGAGAAATGTTTTCATTAATATAGGTATTATAATTGCTAAATTTTATTTGTTTCCTGATATTAGGATCGTATAATATTAACGCATTGTTTTGATTTGCTTTTTGTAAGATAGCAAGAATGGATGCTCTTATTTCTTCTGTAATTCCATAAATGGAACCGAACATTAAAATATCGTCCTTAGTTATCTCAATATTGAATAATTTCCTGTTTAAAGGATAATCTTTATAAAACGAATAGTTTGCGTTCTTATTTTTATCAAGAAAAGCAATAGCAATGGCAGTTTTGTTTTCATTATAAAGTTTTATGTTGGTTATATCAATACCATTGTCACAAAGATTTTTCATAATTATTTTTCCAATATCATCATTCCCTAATTCTGAAACAAAACTTATCTTATTCCCTGATTTTGCCAATGAAACAGATGAATTCAGCAGTGAACCTCCCGGCTTTGAGGCTATAGGAATATCTTTATAAAAAATCAGGTCGAAAAGCGATTCCCCAATGGTATAAATTGTTCTTTCCATAATGCAAATTTAAGTATTTTGTTTGTAAAAAATGAAGTTGCTGTAAATTGAACTAATAAGATATTCAGGATTAAAAAAACTAAGTTTATCAGTAAATATTTATTTAAGTAATGAAATAATCAATTAAAATTATAGAATCTCAATATTTTATAGCTCATTATGTGAACTATATATACTAAAAAGCTATTTCATAAGCTCCATCTTTTAATACATTATAAAAATGTATTTGAAGCAAGTTACATTCAGCTTCCCATTTTTGAGTTTTCCATAATTTATTTGAAGTATCGAAAATAATTAAGTTTGGATTAAATACTTTAATTAAATCTGAAATTTTTACATTACAGTTTTTAGTTAAAATCAGATAATCTAAATTAATCTTTGTTTTCAATTCTTTATATTTTTGTTTCTTTTCAATTATAACGATCCTTTTATCATTAAATTGAATGAAATTCTTTCGTTTTTCAAACTGCCAATTCCTGTTTTTATAATCATTACTGAAATTAATAAAATTTTGAGTTTTAATAGCATTTACAATCCGATTGTTCTGAACATGAAAACCTATCTTCCCATTATCGTGTTTCAAAAAGCTATCAGCTAACATAATTTGTTCATTTCCATAAAAGAAATCGTAAGCTGATGTTTTTGCTATTGAATAAACGATAAATCTTTTTTGCTTATATACATTGATAGAAGAATAAAAGTCAATTGATACCATTATCAATAAAATGAATAAAAAAGAAAAAACTAATTTTTTACTTTTATAGACAAATGCATAAATAATAGATATCAATAAGATATATAATAAAAGAGCTTCTATATAATTATAATAAATATTCCTGCTAACAGAAAATGGTAATCCTTCAATAAATCTAATACTTTCATTCATTGCAAAAATCATCCAAGCCAATATTTTTGCTGATATTATTGATAAATATGGAATAAATGATACAATTATTACAAAAATTCCAGCATAAATAATTACTCCTGCAAAAATAAAAACAATGATATTTGTAAATAAAAAATAATTTGGAAATTGATGGAAATAATACAATGCCAATGGAGTAGTAATAATTTGTGCTGCAATAGATACACAAGTTACTGACCATATTTTATCAACAAATTTGTTTTTTGGAAGCCATAATCTGTAAAAAAGTTCATGAAAAAGAACAATTCCAAGAACAGCCAGAAAAGAAAGCTGAAATCCTACTTCAATAAGTAAATTTGGATTAAAACAAAGAATCACAAAACCTGATGCTGATAATATATTTACAATATCAGAATCGCGTTTTAGTGCTTTCCCAATAATTATAAACGAAATCATGGTTGAAGCTCTAATTACAGAAGGGGATAAACCTGTGAGCATTGCATAAAACCAAACCGCGATTAATAATAGTATTGCTTTTATTATATTACCCTTTTTTATTTTATTTAAAAATGATAAAAAAAATGTAAGTGATATAAATACGATACCAACATGCATTCCGGAAACAGATAAAACATGTAAAGCTCCACTTCCTGAATATGCTTTGTAAAGTTCTGGATCAATTTTATCTGTTTGACCTAGTAAAATAGCAGAAATAACTGCATATTCCCTCCCTGTCATACCATTTTCTTCAAAAATTCTCAAAAGTTTTGTTCGCAGATTTAAAGCGAATGCTTTTATAGGATTTCCTTGATTTATTTTAATTAAATGTATAAATTTGGCTTTTAGGTATGTTTGGTAAAAAATATTTTTATTTGCCAGATAACGTTTATAATTGAATTCGTGTGGATTGCGTGGACTTTGTATTTCATTTAAAGTTCCATAAACCAAAAGAAGATCACCATAATTTAATTTTGTTGTGATTGTATCTTTTTCGAAATATATAAGCAAACTACCTTTACAGTTTTGCCAATGATTATTTGATTTACATGAGTTAACGCAAGCAATGGCTTTTACAGAATTTCCTTTAATTTCAATAGGTTCTGTGATTTTTACCTGAAAAAAAGTTTTATCAGTTGTTAGTTTACTAAAATGATTTTTTTGATTCAATTCATTATTTACAAAAACCAATGAAAAACCAATAAGAAATAATAAAACAGAAACTAAAAATCCCGACAACCATCTGTAGTTATAAGTAATATATTTTGAAGCTATTGTAAGAATAATAATAGTAAAGGTGAACGAAAACAGTAAATAAAGGAAACCCAAATGTGATATTGGAAACCATATAATATTCGCTAATATACCTAAACATAAAGGGATTAGCATTTTTACAAAAGGGTATTGTTTCCAATTAATCATAAGTGTTTTTAAAGCATCTAAATTACACTTTTTTCAAACAAAAAAGGGAAATATTAATAAATATTTCCCTTTCCTGAATAAGGTTTTTTTTTAATTAATCGTTGTGATTACAACATACTATATTATAAGTATCTGTAGCAATAACCAATTCTTCATTTGTAGTTACCACCATTACTTTAGTTTTTGAATTTTCCTTTGAAATTAAAGCGTCAACGCCTCTTAATCCTTTATTTTTTTCAAAGTCAAAATCAATACCCATGAATTCCATATCTTTACAGATTCCAGATCTAGTAGAACAGGCATTTTCACCAATTCCACCTGTAAAAATAACTAAATCAGCACCACCCATTGCTGCAGCATAAGCTCCAATGTATTTTTTTACTCTATAATCATACATTTCAAGAGCAACTTTTGCTCTTTCGTTTCCAGCATCTGCAGCATTTTCCACATCTCTCATATCTGAAGATACACCAGAAATACCAACGATTCCGCTTTTTTTGTTAAACAAATCATTTGTTTCCTTAATGCTAAGATCTTCTTTTTCAGCCAAAAACAAAGTAATACCCAAATCTACATCACCGCAACGGGTTCCCATCATCAAACCTTCTACAGGTGTAAATCCCATTGAAGTATCAACAGATTTACCTTTTTTAATTGCTGCAACAGATGCTCCATTTCCCAAATGACAAGTAATGATTTTTACTTTTTCAAAATTTAATCCTAAAATATCACAAGCTTTTTGAGCTACGAATTTATGGCTGGTACCATGGAAACCATAACGGCGAATACGATATTTTTCGTAATATTCATAAGGAATTCCATACAAATAAGCTTTTGGTTCCATTGTTTGGTGAAAAGAAGTATCAAAAACAGCAACCTGAGGAACTTTTGGCAAGATTGCTTCCATTGAAGTTATTCCTTTTAAGTTAGCAGGATTGTGTAAAGGTGCCAATTCTATACATTTTTCAATGTCTTTTTTTACTGCATCGTTTATACGAACACTTTGTTTGAAATTTTCGCCACCGTGGGCTACTCTATGACCTACTGCATAAATTTCATTTTCATCTTTAATTACTCCATGAACAGGATCCTTTAACGTTACAAGAATCAGATTGATACCAACCTGATGATCTGGTATATTTTTGGTAAGAATTCTGGTCGCTTTCATCAAACTGCTTCGTCG
>CAZYEM010000306.1:0-4743 GCA_964646395.1 uncultured Bacteroides sp. | reverse complement strand
GTAAGCGTTTTCTCAGTATGTTGTAACAACATATTGAAAGCAAGGCTTTTTTTGTTTTCATCCACGCCCATTCCCTGATAAACATCAAAGCAATTAATCTCGGCCAGCAAGGCTGGCGGGTCGGCTTTAACGCTGGCCAGCAACGCTTGAACTTCGATGTTGGCCTCCACAATCACGGCAATATCGCGACGAACCGCCGGGAATTTTGGCATGCCTTGATAATGCGGCACGCTCCGCTGCAACAGTGCGGATAAGGTCATTTCCAACAAAACGGGGGATTTAGCAAAGCCAAATTTCTGACTGAGGCGCGGATGTAAGGTACCGATCCAGCCACACGCTTGTCCAGCCAACCAGATTTCAGCGCTTTGCCCCGGATGTAGCGCAAGATGATTGCCGCGCTTCAACTCAAGCGGAAGCGGAAACAGCAAGGCTTCCAGATCGGCCCGCAAATCATAAAAATCAACCGGTCTCGACTTTTCGCCCCATTGCTCCTGATGCACCGACCCATAGGCCAATGCACTCAAACGCATGGGCTGTTGATCCGCCGTACTAGAGAGAAACACTCGCCCAACCTCAAAAATCTGCACACGATCCTGACCATGATTCAAATTGTGGCGCAAGGTGTGAATCATGCCGCCCAGTAAAGATCCGCGCATGACGCCCATTTGGCTGGCAATCGGATTCAACAAGGGCAACGGTTGACCAATCAGGCGGAAATCGGCATCCAACTCATCGGCGATGAAACTATAAGTTATGACTTCTTGATACCCTCTTGATGTCATCTGCTTCTTGATATCCAGCGGGGTGCGAAGCGATTCACTGGCGGGCAACATGACATGCTCACCGCGCAAACTAACGGCGGGAATGGCATCGTAACCCTGCACGCGCGCCACTTCTTCAATCAGATCAACTTCGCGCGTGATGTCAAAACGGTAACTTGGCGGCGTCACCTGAAATGTCGTTTGCGTTATTGCCTCAGTTGCCCCAGCCCCCCCCTCAATCTGCATGCCAAGGCGTTTGAGTATGTCCAACATGGCAGCGTCATCCAGCGCGAAACCGAGTAATCGACGCGCCCGCGCAGGTCGAAAAGTGACGGCAGCCGCGTGTGGAACAGAAGATTCAACACTCGGCCCGACTTCTTGCAAAGGCCCACATTGGCCGCCGCAAATATCCAACAGCAAACGCGTCGCGCGCTCCATGGCACGTTGCGGCAAATTTGCATCAACGCCGCGCTCAAAACGATGTGACGAATCGGTCGATAAACTAAAGTGGCGCGCTCGACCAACAATGGCCGCCGGCGCGAAATGCGCTGCTTCGAGAAATATATCGCAAGTGCTATCGGAAACTGCGCTCGCAGCGCCGCCCATAATGCCGGCCAGCGCCAGGGGTCCACGCTCATCTGCAATGACCAAAACATCAGACTTCGCCGTTTCCGCACTGAATTCCAGGGTTTGCTCATTCAGCAAAACCAGTTTTTCCCCTTGGCGTGCCATACGAACCTGAATACCACCGCTTAAACGCTGTAAATCGAAGCCATGCATTGGCTGACCCAGCTCAAGCAATATATAGTTAGTGACATCAACCACGGGATGAATGGCACGTAACCCCGAGCGCTCCAGACGTTGCACCATCCAACGTGGACTGCTGGCCTTGGGATTAATGCCGCGTATAACACGGCCGCAATAGCGTGGACATGCATCAAGCGCATCCACACGAACAGGATGCTGATCCGCAATACTCGCCGGCACCGGCGCACAATCAACTTCAACGTTGGTACCACCGGCGTCAACACCCGTTAAAGCCGCCACCTCACGAGCAATGCCGAGTAATGACAAACAATCACCGCGATTCGGCGTGAGTTTAAGGGTAATCAGTTGATCATCCAGATCAAGGTATTGCCGCAAGCGCTGCCCAACTGGCGCATCTGCCGGCAACTCCATAATGCCGTCCACCGCGTCAACGCTTGGCAAGCCGAGTTCTTTACCCGAACACAGCATGCCAAAGGAGGCAACACCACGAACCTTAGCCTGCTTGATTGTGATGGCCGGCAGTTGCGCGCCAACGCGTGCGCAGGCGGTTTTTAACCCCGGGCGTGCATTCGCTGCGCCACAAACAATGGTTAATGGCGCGGCTTCACCCACATCCACTTGGCAAACCTGCAGACGGTCTGCATCAGGATGTTTTTCTGCCTGAATAATTTGCGCCACAACCACTTCACTGAAAGAGGCGGCCGCTGGCTCAATGGCCTCAACTTCCAGGCCGGCCATGGTCAGCAAATGACCGAGTTGTTGGGTTGTGTGTTCGGGATTAACGAGGCTGCGTAGCCAGGATTCTGAGAATTGCATGGCGCCAGATATAAAGACGTTGAATGGATAAGAAAGACAATCAGCCGAATGAATCAGGCAAATTAATCAGGCGAATTGCTTAAGAAAGCGGAGATCATTTTCAAAGAATAGGCGCAGGTCGTCGACGCCATAGCGCAGCATAGCCAAACGCTCGACGCCAAGACCGAAGGCGAATCCCTGGAAACGTTCGCTATCGAGACCAACATGGTCGAACACATTGGGATGCACCATGCCGCAGCCCAGCACTTCCAGCCACCCGGTATGCGAACAGACCCGGCAGCCCGCGCCATGACACATCACACACCCTATATCCATTTCGGCAGAAGGCTCGGTAAACGGGAAGAAGGAAGGACGGAAACGCACGGGCAGATTGTCGCGTTCAAAAAAGCGTGCCATGAAATCCGCCAACACCCCTTTCAAATCAGCGAACGAAGCGGATTCATCGACCCACAAGCCTTCTACTTGATGAAACATCGGCGTATGGGTGACATCGGAATCGCAGCGATAGACGCGTCCCGGCGCGATGATGCGGATCGGCGGCGGATTATTCTGCATATAGCGCACCTGCACCGGAGAGGTATGAGTGCGCAGCAACGCGCCGCCATCAAGGTAAAAGGTGTCGTGCATGGCGCGTGCCGGATGATTTTCCGGAATATTGAGCGCGGTAAAATTGTAGAAATCGGTTTCGATTTCTGGGCCTTCAGCGGCGACAAAGCCAATGGAAGCAAATAGTTGTTCGATGCGCGCCAGCGTCCGGCTCACCGGATGTAATCCGCCCATGCGCTCGCCACGACCGGGCAGGGAAACATCCAGCGATTCGGCGGCGAGTTGACGTTCGAGTTCTTCGCTTTGGATCGTGTCGCGCCGCGTCTTGAGTAAGGCTTCAACTTGACCTTTAACCAGATTGATACGGGCCCCCACCACCTTGCGCTGATCCGGCGAAAGTGTGCCCAGGCCTTTCATTTGTTCGGTAATTGCACCGCTTTTACCTAAATAGCGCGCCTTGACTTGGTCTAATACCGGCAGATTGGCGGCAGCGGCAAACTCACGTTCTGCGTCTTTCAGAATTTCATCGAGATTCATGTTCTAACTCATTGGCCAGAAAAGAAAAAGGGAGGCCCAAGCAGGCCTCCCCCTCAGCTTAAGCGCAAACTCACTTACGCGCTTAGACTAGCCTTGGCCTGTTCAGCAATCTTGGCAAATGCAGGCTGGTCGAAAATCGCCATGTCTGACAGTACCTTACGATCAATTTCAATGGCCGCTTTTTTGAGACCACACATGAACAAACTGTAATTCAAATCAATATTCAGCGCACGAACGCCTGCATTGATCCGCGCAATCCAGAGTTGGCGGAATTGACGCTTGCGCTGCCGACGGTCACGGTAAGCATATTGACCGGCCTTCATGACCGCTTCGTTAGCTACCCGAAAGACATTATTACGACGGCCACGAAAGCCTTTAGCTGCACTGATAACTTTTTTGTGACTGGCACGTGCAGTCACACCACGTTTTACGCGAGGCATCTCTGATCTCCTAGATTAAGCGTAGGGCATCATGTCACGAACGTGACCGATATCCGCAGGATGTATATCAGACATACCGCGTAAATGACGCTTACGCTTAGTGGTCTTCTTGGTAAGAATGTGGCGCATGTAAGCGGATGAACGCTTGATGCTACCACTGCCGCGAACGCGAAAGCGCTTGGCGGCACCGCTCTTGGTCTTCATTTTGGGCATGGTTAGCTCCTATTTCTTCTATGCGTGTGGCGGCTCCCAACGGGAACACTTGAACAGCCCCAACGTTAAACATCAACTCGCACTTGTTGACGCGGTTTAAGGCCCGCGCCGGCCGGATAAATCGGCTTGTTTCAATTCTTTTTCTTCGGGGCCAGCACCATGACCATCTGTCGTCCTTCTAACTTGGGAAACTGTTCGACGATGCCATGTTCGGCAAGGTCAGCTTCAACACGACGAAGCAATTGCATACCAAACTCCTGATGGGCCATTTCACGCCCCCGGAAGCGCAAGGTAATCTTTGCTTTATCGCCCTCGTCCAGAAAGCGAATCAGATTGCGCAACTTGACTTGATAGTCGTTGTCGTCAGTAGCAGGCCGGAATTTAACTTCCTTAATCTGAATCTGCTTTTGTTTGAGCTTGGCCTCGTGCTGTTTCTTGCTTTCCTGATACTTGTATTTGCCGTAATCCATAATCCGGCAAACGGGCGGTTGCGCTTGCGGCGCAATCTCCACCAAGTCCAGTTCAGCTTCTTCAGCCTTGACCAATGCCTCACGCAGACTAACGATACCTAGCTGCTCGCTTTCCACTCCCACCAATCGGATCGGCGAGACATCAATTTCGCCATTGATCCGGGGTTCCTTATCCTGTGCTATCTCAAGCCC
>CAZYEM010000305.1:0-4748 GCA_964646395.1 uncultured Bacteroides sp. | reverse complement strand
CAAAATTATTATAAAATTTGCAATTATTTGTGGTTATTTGTGGTTTATCTTTTTTTATTTAATAAATCCATCAAATTCATGTTGTTTTGACAATAATTTCAAATTTATAACATCGAAAATATCCAATAAAAAAACTAAAGCTGGTATTATTCAAAGTTTATAAATTGCCGGTAAATAAAAAAAATACAAGAATTTAATAAAATTGTTAAATAACAGCATTTTACAACAAAAACAGCAAAAGTATATTTCATCTTGAAAAATAAAACAAGAAATAACATAAGACAATCCTTAAGTAGGAAAAGAAAGCTGACAATAAATGTAAACAACTAATAATAAACAACTAATAAAAATTAATTTGGATTTTTCAGGTAATAAAATAGCGGGACTTTTAAAATTACTTTTTTGCTTTGAACTTTAAATTTAAAAAATCCTAACTTCAACATGCTCATCAAATAGCATTTATAATAGTAAATAGTGTCTTTTTAAAACTTATTCGCCTCAAAAAATCTAATTTTTAAAAGTAAAATTGATTTGAAGATTATTCTCTCGAATTTGCTGATTCTTTATCATCTTTTATAGCATTAAAAATTATCAATGCAAATGATCTGATTTCAACCAAATTATTCTTGGAAAAAGTATCAGTTGCAAAAAACTAAACTTAAAAATGGATGTAGCCCATCCATTACTGCAAAAACTCAAAGATTATATTAGCAGAATATTATAAACTTTTCAGTTTCAGTTAAAAACTTTGATTTTTAAAGTCTTCAAAAAGCATTAGTTGCGGTGATTCGGAAAGATTGAACAACAATTTCAACTCATTATTTCAGATTTCCGAATTAAATACTATAGCACTGAAAACTAAAGATATGAAATCTGATATGAAACGGCTTTACCCTTAATTTTGATTAATAATTTAAACTTTTTCTGTTTAAAAATATTGAGGATAAATGATTTATGTAACAAAACAGTCTGTAGGACTGAATTCTCATAACCCCCAATATTATTGGGGGATTATAAAACTTTTGAAAAACGATAACCCTTTAGGGTAAAACTATCAAATAAATAATTCAACACTAAAGGTTTGTGGTCGTAATTACTTTCTTTTCCAGAATAATATTGGGAGTTATATAAATTAAAATCTTAGTGTTAATCTTAATTTCATTCATAAATATCCACATAAACATAAAAAAATTTAGGCTATTAAGCAATGAGCTCCTCAAACACTTGTCTATAATACAAATGACAAAATTATTGTATAAAATTAAGATAAATTCAAATTTCATTTTTTTTGATTAGTTAATAATGAAACAATTTGTTGTTTAGCAAGAGCTTAGAGGTTCAGCAATTGTAAGAAAAATATATTTCAATCGATAAAATTGACACAAGAGATTTAACAATATTTAATTAATAACCAACATTATGAATGAAAAGTATTCATAAATTTGTATTTATGAAGGATTCTGAAAATTAGATTTTTCGAGATGAATAAGATTTTAAAAAATCAACATTCGCAATACATCGGAATTAGTTTAAAATTGAAATTAAACGATATTAAAGCAATTTTCAAAAGTCCCGTTATATATATCAGCAATTTGTAAACATATAATTATAAACTCAGCAAACTATGAAATTTATTAGGCTTTTAAAAAAATACAAAAATTACATACTTGGATTTATCCTGTTGATAATAATTATAATAGCTTCGATCAATATTCATATTAATACAAAAAGCAAACATTATATTTACACAAAAACAGAAGATGTTCCCGAATGCTACACTGCAATTGTATTGGGAGCATTGGTATCCAATACCGGTTATCCTTCCAGTTTTTTAAAAGATCGAATGGATGTTGCCATTGAATTGTATAATACTAAGAAAATAAAACGCTTTTTGTTAAGTGGCGATCATGGACGAAAGAATTATGATGAAGTTAACAGTATGAAAAATTATTTACTCAGCAAAGGTATAAATACGGAAGATATTTTTCTCGATCATGCAGGTTTCGATACCTATAGCACTATAGTAAGAGCAAAAGAAATTTTCGGAGTTGACAGGGCTATTATTGTTACACAGGAGTTTCATTTGGCAAGAGCAGTTTATATTGCGAGGAGTAAAGGTATAGAAGCCTTTGGTATAAAAGCCGACCGGCAGAATTATTATTCTTTGGTCAGATTGAAGATAAGGGAATCTATTGCAAAAGTAAAAGCATTTTCTGAAGTTATGACAAACAAAAAACCAAGATTTTTGGGCAATAAAATACCAATAACCGGTGATAGTAAATTAAGCTACGATTAATATTATTATTCAGCTTGTCGGAAAACCGTTTCTATATATTTATTAAGGTATTCTAGGTTTGATTTTTAAATTGCCGATATAAGCTTAGCTCTTTTTAATCTGTTAATTATAGTCTGAGAGTTTTAAGTTTGGTATTAGTTGCTGATTGCAGACAAAATATTTTACTTCTGATATAATTGTTGGAAAATAAATAAGAAATAAATCAGTATATCAATCTAAAAATAAAAAAAAGATGTAAGTTTGTATTGAATTTTAGATTTATTAAGCTTAATAAACAGAGTAAAAAAATAATATTCTGATTTATTACCTATAGATTTTTCTGATATTCTTCTCATAATGAAAATTACAGATTATAATTAGTTTATTTTATAAAATAAAAAAACATGAAATTAAAACGGGTTTCAATTTTTCCGATTTTATCATTATTAATAATAAGCAGTAGTTGTTATGTAAGCAAACGACTACCGGTTGCAACCGGATATTCAGCCAAATATCTTTGTTCAGCCTATTTTGTTTCGCATCGCAATCAGGATAGTATCGAAAATGAAGATTTGAATTTTTCGATTATTAAATATGCTCATAATAAGATAAATACAGAAGAAAAATCGGTAACGAGTAAGATTTTGGGATTAGCCAAAAGCAAAGCCATTTATATAGATGGAAGAGGTTGTATTTTGGTTAAAGGAAAATCGGAAGATGAAATAAGGAAAATTAATTCATTAACAACTTCTAACTTGTTAATGCCTGAAAATAAAACAGCATTATGGCCAAATGGCGAAATAGTTGAAACACAGATTCCTCAAAATATCGACAAAGTTAAATTGGAAATTGCTGTTAATAATGCTTTTGATGATTCAAAGAGAGAGAAAAAGCGAAATACCCGTGCTGTAGTTGTAGTATATAACAATAAGATTGTTGCCGAAAAATACGGTGAAGGATTCAATAAAGATATGCCTTTGTTAGGATGGTCGATGTCGAAAAGTATTACTAATGCTTTGGCTGGTATTTTGGTAAAAAAAGGGAAGATAGATATTAATAAGCCTGTCGGTATCAATGAATGGCGTAATGATACAAGAAAAGAAATTACCTTAAATAATCTGTTGCAGATGAGTAGCGGATTGGAATGGAATGAAGGTTATGGCAGTTTGACAGATGTAGTAAAAATGCTTTACAAAAGTGGCGATTTTTATCAATATACAATTGATAAACCGATGCAGGTGAAACCCGATTCAATCTGGTATTATTCATCAGGAACTACCAATATTGTTACTGGAATCATCAGAAAAACCTTTGCTAATGATAAAGAATATTTTGAATTTCCAAAAAAAGCACTTTTCGATAAAATAGGCATGCACAGTGCTGTTTTTGAACCTGATGCCAGTGGAAATTATGTGGGTTCATCTTATGTTTATGCCACTCCAAGAGATTGGGCAAGGTTTGGCTTATTATACTTAAATAAAGGCAATTGGAATGGCGAACAAATTTTACCCGAATGGTGGGTAGAATATACAAAAACACCTAATTTGAAATCAAATGGCTTATATGGAGCTTTTTTCTGGCTCAACAAGTCGAAAACATTGCCCGATGTACCCGAAGATACTTATGCTTGTTATGGTTTTCAGGAACAGAGGGTTTTTATAATACCTTCAAAAAAACTGGTCGTAGTCCGTATGGGATTATGCGATGATGGCGATTTTGATTTCAACGAATTTCTGTCAGATATTATCAAAACAATTCAATAAAATTATATGTTTTATACTTACCCCTTTACAAGGTTTAAAACTCTGTAAATGGTTATTATAACAGAATTTAATATGAGAAAAATAAATACAATACTTATCTTTATACAGATACTTTTAATTACAAATCCCCTGTTTTCGCAAACCAGCTTTCAGAATACTGAAAATGATTCTTTGGTTAAAGAAAAGCTTATCTATATTGAAACTGCCTTCAAAGAAATGCAATCCAATTCAAAAACATGGAAATATGGCTGGTATGCCACATTCAGCACATTAGCAATTAGTCAGGGAACAATTGCTCTCACTACTGATAATAAAGATTTGCAAAAAGGGATGACTTTGGGTGTTGCAACTTCTTTAACCGGAGTAGGAGGTTTGGTTACCAATCCCTTAGTTTCGATAAAAGCATACCGTATCCTTCAAAATATGTCAGCAAATACTGCAGAAGAAAGAAGAATAAAGCTGGAAATGGCAGAAAAATTACTAAAAAAATCTTCAGAAAGAGAAATAAACGGAAAGCATTGGAAAGCACATGCAACAGCAGGAGCAATAAATTTAGCAGCCGGAATGATAACCTGGCTTGGTTTTGAAAAAAGTATATGGGAAGGATTACAAACCTTTGCAATCAGCACAGCAATAGCCGAATTACAGATACTAACCCAACCCCGTAAATCAATAAAAGCTTACAAAGAATACCAAAATCGATTTGATGC
>CAZYEM010000304.1:0-4756 GCA_964646395.1 uncultured Bacteroides sp. | reverse complement strand
TATATAGTAACTGATTTGAACGGAGATGGAGTTGTAGATCTATCAGATCTGGTTGTAATTGACGAAAACCTAACTTACGGTGTTGTGGTAATAACGCCGTAATTTATTAATTATTTAACATTTAGTGTAATGAATGTTTTGAAAATAACCGTTATAATATTACGCAAAATAGTATCGTAACGGTTTTTTCTTTATTCAATTTTTATATATGAAATTTATGTTTTCACTATTATTATATATCTATACTTTTAATTTATTATTTACAATAACTATACTTTAATCTGAGCATTATTCTATATTGATATTTCAAATCTATTGAAAACAATAAAAAACAAAATATGAAACATCAATCATAAGTAGTAAAAGCTATGCTTTGCTAAATTCTGAAATAAAACAATCATAAAAACATTAACATTCTTTAACATTTTAATTTATTAAAAGTTAATTTTAGCTCAATTTAAACCTAAATTTGTAATTAATTAAACTTTAAAATAAACATAATTTTCATTTTGCTAATATTATCGTTTTATTTGAATTATTTATAAAACAATTATAGTCTTATTCTTTAACAAATCTATTAAATAAACTTTTATGAAAAAACTAGTATTTTATTTTGTATTAATGTTTGTATCCATACCTGGATTCTCACAAGATGTTGATTTTGCTCCATTAACAATAAGCGGAACCTTACAACAAGGTGATTACAATGGTAATCGACATGCAACTCAAAACATGGAAATAAATCATGCAACTAAAAGCATGTCAATGTGGGCATTAGCACCTTTAGGAGCAACCTCCGGTAATACTCGGATTCCAGGAAATACATTTAATTACCAGAGAACTGAGTATTTGATTACAGCTGCTGAAATAGCTGCTGGTGGCTTTCCAAGTGGAAGTAATATTGACGGT
Source organism: uncultured Bacteroides sp. (assembly GCA_964646395.1). Classification (GTDB taxonomy): domain Bacteria; phylum Bacteroidota; class Bacteroidia; order Bacteroidales; family JACABE01; genus JACABE01. The sequence goes on along the minus strand of CAZYEM010000304.1, from coordinate 3,847 downwards.
ATAGGTTGGTTGGTTTATACTGCTGGTGCAACCAGCCAAACAGGCACACTAAATATTTGGTTAAAAAACACTACTGATGTTACTTATACATTAGGAACAACATGGACTACAACAGGCTTTACACAAGTTAGCAACAATACATCATGGACAGTACCTATTGCACTTGGAGCATATACAGTTAATTTTACGGGAGGTTCTCCTTTTACATATACAGGTGGCGGAGTTTATGTTGCATGGGAATTTAGTAATCCGGGAGCATTAGGAACTACAGCATTGGTAGCCAATTGCAATACTTCAATTACAAATGGCCTTTATGGGCAAAGAAGTAATACTGCATTACCAACAACACTGGTAGCTTCTAATTGGAGACCAGCAACTTCATTTGTCAACAACTCAATGAATGATATTATTGATATAACAAATATATATTCATTGGAAAGAATTCCTACACCATTCGGAACACCTGCACCAATTAATGTAAGAGCAGCAAATAATTCAGCATCTCCGGCTACTTTTGATTTAACAATCACAGTTAAAGATGCTACCAATACAATTATAAGATATACAGCAACCCAAACAGTAAGTTCGTTAGCTGGCAATACAGCAGCTGTTTACACATTTTCCGGATGGACACCTACGATAAATGAAGATGTAAATATTACTGCCACTACAACAGCCATTGCAGGAGAAACATGGACTTCAAATAATACAAGAAGCAAAGTTGCCAACGTAAACAATAACTTATATTCATATAATTATAATTTAACAGGTGCTGGTGGATTCGGTTTTTCTGTTAATTCAAGTGGATTATTTGCCTCAAAATTTACGATGAATGGTTCAGGAGCAATACCCGGAGCTAATATATTTATTGCAAATAATACGCCAAGTACCGGTAATACAATTTATGCAGTTGTACTTAACAGTGCAGGTACTATTGTTGCACAATCAGCCAACTATGTTATACAAGCTACTGATTTAAATACAAATAAAAATTTCACTTTTCCAAGTCCACCTGTATTTACAAATGAAGTCTTTTATGTTGCATTGGCTCAAACATCAGCTGCCGTGGCCTATTTTCCAATGGGAACTTTCAGTGAAACACCAGGAAGTACTGGGACTTACTATACATCGGCAATTACAGGAGGCATACTCACTCCTGTTGCAGCTACTTTTAATCTAAAATATGGAATTGAAGCTCAGGTTGTTGGGTTTTCAGGCCCTAACAATCCTACATCATTTACAGCTACAACAATAAATCCATATCAGATAAATTTGAGTTATTTGCTTAATGCAAGTGGAAATAATGTATTGTTAGCATATAATACTACAAACTCATTTGGTGCTCCTGTAAATGGCACAACCTATAATGCAGGAGATGCAATAGTTGGAGGTGGAACTGTATTACAGTATAGTAATAGCATTTCATTTTCACATACAGCATTAACACCTAGCACAACTTACTATTACAAAATATGGTCGTTTGATGGTGCATATTATTCAGGGGGTGTAAATTCAAATGCAACTACATTTTGTTCAAATACTACTGTTCCGTTTACAGAAAACTTTGATAATGCGACAGTTTGCGGTACAGTTCTTGATGCAAACGCTGACAATATAAGGTGGTCTCTTTCATCTTTAAACGCATTCAGTGGTACAAAAAAATTATCGATTAGTTATAGTGCAGTAGGGGTTACAATGAATGACTGGTATTTTACACAAGGTTTAAATTTAAATGCAGGTCAAAGTTACGATGTTAAGTTTTTCTACAGAGCAGTAACTGCAAGTTTTCCTGAAAGACTTGAAGTAAAATGGGGAACTGCGGCTTCAGTTGCAGGAATGAGCAGTCCAGCAATATTCAACAATGTTGATTTCACCCACGTTACATATACATTAGGATCAGGATCTTTTACACCTACTTCAACCGGAACATTTTATTTGGGATGGCATTGTTATAGTCAACCCGATGAAGATGGTATTTATTTGGATAGTATAACAGTAACGGAAACACTGGCTTGCCCTCTTCCTTCTTCTTTAACATCAAGTGAATTAAGAAGTACGAATGCAATTATATCCTGGGCAGGTTCTGCACCGGCCTGGGAAGTTGAATGGGATACTACAGGTTTTATACAAGGAACAGGTAATATGATAAGTGGAGCAACAAATCCTGATACGCTTACAGGACTTATTCCCTCAACTTCTTATTCATATTATGTAAGATCTAACTGCGGAGGTGGCCTCTATAGTTCCTGGGTAGGACCTTATACTTTTAATACATTATGTGCATCAGCAGCCACTCCTTTTACCGAAAACTTTGAAAGCGCAACCTTCCCTCCTAACTGCTGGACAAACACTGCTTTATCTGGTACCTACACATGGATCCGTAGTACAGAGGCCAGTGCTAATGACGAAGGAACTGCTTCAATAATTGCTGATTTTTACAATCAATCTGTTGGTAGTTATGATTTGAAAACCATACCAATTGATATCTCAGGGCTTACAAATCCTACCTTAAAATTCAATTATGCGTATGCTACTTACTCCGGCGAAATTGATCAGTTAAATATTTATTATTCTTCTGATTATGGTTCAACATGGACTTCTTTATCAAATATGACAGGTGGCACTTCAGGAATATTAAATACCGGAGGTGTTATTACATCAGCATTTGTACCTACTGCTGCCCAATGGAATACTAAGTTTATCACACTACCAGTGGGTACAAATATGATTAAATTTACAGCAATAAGTGCTTATGGAAACAACCTTTATTTGGATAATATAACAATTTACTCACCATTAGCAAACGATGTATCCTCAACAAGTATTGATCTGTATCAGGTAACTCCGTTGGGAAATCCTGTTCCGAAAGCTACTGTATCAAATATCGGCTTAAATACCGCAACGTTTGATGTAACACTTACTATAGGAAGTTATACCTCAACAAAAACAGTTACAGCTCTCGCATCCAATGCAAGCATTCAGGTAACATTTGATTCATGGAACAATGCAATCGGTGATTATACAGCTTCTATCATAGCAACATTCCCATCTGATATGAATTTAAGCAACAATACCATTTCAAAACCTATAAAGGTTATGAATCTTAATAAAACAGTTTATGGCTATCAGAATGCTACCATCAGCGGTCCTGTGAAGTTTAATCTAAATAACCCTGAAGCCATTTCTCTTATTTCCAATCAAGTTGCACAACCGGCAATTAATGGAGGTAGCTGGGCAAATGGAGTTTGGTACGGAACAGCTACTAATACAGCAATACCATATAACTTAATAAAAATTGATACTACTACCGGTATCCGAACTATTATAGGCGATATGGGTATTGTAATAAACGGATTAGCATATAACACAGCAAATTCAACCATGTATGGTGTAAGTTATAATTCAACTACTACTCAGTCGAACTTATATTCTATTAATATGAATACAGGAACTGTTTCATTAATTGGTAGTACTACAGCTAATATATTATTGATTAATCTGGCAATTAATAATAACGGAGAATGTTATTCGGTAGATATTAATTCAGATCAACTTGGTTTGGTTAATCTAACTTCAGGAGCATTTACCCCTATAGGTTCAATAGGATTTAATGCCAGCTATGCTCAGGATATGGAATTTGACCGCGAAACAAATGAATTATACATGGCTGCCTACAGAGGCATAGGTGAGTTAAGATGGGTTGACAAAACTAGCGGTAATACTTTAATCATCGGAAAATTTCAGGATGGAATAGAAATTACAGGTTTTGCCATACCATACAACAAATCTCTTAATATGAAAGTATTTCTTGAAGGACTTTATGTTTCAAATGGAATTATGAACCAGA
>CAZYEM010000303.1:0-4761 GCA_964646395.1 uncultured Bacteroides sp. | reverse complement strand
TGTTAGTAAACTTTTTTTCATATTATCATTATTTAATTTAAAAATAAACTGTTATGCGATTTAAATTATCTGTTAATGTTCAATTTAATGTTAGTATTTTAATTTTTGATCTTTATCCCATATTCCCCAATAAGCTCCTACATCACCTTCGGTGCTTACTTTCCATGATTCGTCAAATGAAGTAAAATAAAAAATCTCAACATCTTCTTCCTTTGACCATAATTGAGTATTGATAAAATATTTCATTGCATTTTCCATCGAAGGCAATGCTCCTTTATAATCTTTCCCTTTACTTGGCCATCCGGTTTCTGTTATAATAACTTGCTTAAGACCTCCTCCAGCGTGAAGAGCCTGATAAAACATTTGTTTCATATACATTAAAGAATAGTCAAGATGGCAACTCTCCCAAAATGGGTAACAATTTGCTAAAACAACATCACATGCTTCGGTAATTTTTGGCCGATTACTGAATTCATAATAAGCATCAACATAACCTACTGGTATTTGGGGAATTGCTTTTTTAACCCTTTTGATAAAATCTAAAAGAATGTCTTCTGTCAAATCTTCACGATACAATACCTCATTACCAACAGCAGCAATATCAACATAACCTTCTTTTGCCAATTCAATCAAAGCAGCTATTTCCTGCTCATTTTTTTCAGATTCTTTTCCTAACCATGCGCCAACTAAGGTTTTGATTCCAAATTCTTTAGCAATTTTCGGAATCAGTTCATTACCCTCGATACAAGAAAAAGAACGAACCCATTTAGTGTAAGGTTTAATAATCTCCATTCTTTTTCTTATCTGACTCTCAGAAAGAATATCACCAGGCTTTTGCCCTTCTTCGTATGGACTAAAACAGAGACCATGGATTCCTTCATTCAGAACTTCTCTGAATTTATTTTGTATTTCTTCTTTGGATTTATTGGCAAAATTTACACCACCTGCCAAAGCCATTATTTTTCCTTCTCTTTTTGACATATCTTTTAATTTTAAATTGATTATTAAACAGATAGTTTTTACAATTCACCTCTGCGTTCAACGAGTATTTTCCTTATTTCGAGTGATCTTTTTTCAGTAATATTATAATTCCACATAATTAAAATTGCTAAAAGCCCGGTAATTACTGGAATAATAATATCAGCAAGACGAAGTTTGTTTAGTGTATCCATAGTTTGGGCTGGAAGAGAAGGGTCAAATCCGACTTCACTAAGTATATATCCACTAAATAAAACAGCAATAGAAGTTCCAAGTTTTACCATCCACCAATAAATAGCACCAAAAGTTGCTTCTTTTCGAGGCATTCCGTTTTTTAATTCATCATAATCGCAGGCATCTGCAGTCATCGACATCATTAATGTGAATAAACCACCAATACCAAAAGAAATTAATGGAAGTGGTATAAACATTAACCAATGAATTTCAATAGAATACTGAAAAGCCCACCATTTAAGGATATAACCAACTATTGAAATTAATATAGATATAATAAAAGCATTTCTTTTACCAAATTTCCCTGACATAAAAGTTATAATCGGAATTATTAAAAAGGCAGTTGCAAATGAACTTACTGTACCAAACAATCCAATCCAAAGCGTTGAGACATCTTGCGATTGCTGTCCGGGAAACACATAATACATGATAATAAAAATACTGAAAGACGCAACCAACTGAAAACCATTAAAAACCAAAAACGTTGCTCCACATAGGCGTAAGAAAGGTCTGTTATTAACTGTTTCTTTAAACCCTTTAAAAAAACTTTTCAAATTTGAGGCTAGTTCTTTGAATGACAATTTTGATTGTCCTGTTATATTTGTCTGGTCTATTTCTTTGCAAAATAATGCAGGTAAAACACCAAGAATTAAACATAAAACACCAATATATAAAGAAAGATATCGGGAACCTTCAGCTGCTGATTGGGGATCTTTACCATAAAAATTATAAATTATATATAAAAACCAAGGTGCAATCATCCATGCAAACTGACCTAAAAATTGGGATACAGCCATTAATCTGGTTCGTTCATTATAATCGGGTGTCATTTCATATCCAAGGCCTATAAGAGGTGCAGCAAATATGGTTAATCCAATGTAAAAGAATATTGAGATTATAAGTATGTAATAAAAATTAAAAGTTTGAGAATTTTCAATAAAAAGCTGCCACATAAAAACAAATAAGATACTCGAAACAATAGAACCTATAAATATATAAGGTTTCCTACGTCCCCATCGGGAACGTGTATTATCTGAAATATAACCCATTATAGGATCAATGATAGCATCCAGAAAACGGGGTATAGCTGATAAGATTCCAGCTAAATAAGGATCCATTCCAAAAATAATAACTACAATTCCCATATAGGCTCCAACAGCAGCAGGGAATAATTGATTTGCTAAACTTCCTGCACCAAAGGCTAACTTTTGACCTAATGGCACTAAATCTTTCAACTTTGTATTGTAATTTTCCATATAGTATAATGTTTAGTATTCGTTTTTTTTATTTATTAATAAATAATCATATATTGATTATTTACTTATTGTAATACTTTTTTTGGTTTTCGGTCAACAGTAAATAAACCCCAATGTTTTTCAGGCTCCAGTGCTTCAGGCGAACCTTTCCAAGGCTCATCAAAAGCTTCAAAAACAAAAGTCATAATATTTTCCCTTTCGCTCCAATTTAGTAAATCATTATAATAAATTGACTGAAATTCCTGGCTCGTACTTTCGGGATTGATACCACGTCCGTTTGAATTGGTTGCCCAACCAGCCTCTGTAATTATTACAGGCTTGTTTGGATACCTGTCAGCAATGCACTGAAAATTCTGTTTGGTGTATTCCATTGCCTCATGAATATTTTTATATTCCCATACAGGGTATGAGTGAATCGAAATAAAATCGACTTCATCTGTCAGACTTTTCAGTTTATCAATCCAGGGAACATAATTATCGCAGAAAGTAACCGGTTGTTTTGTTTCACTCTTTATCATTCTTACATAGCTAATCACCTTTTCAACAGGTACATAATGATCTGTCCAATCAACAGTTGCTTCATTTCCAGCCGATAATGAGAAAATAATATCAGGATACTTATTGGCAAGTTTTATCAGTTTCTTTATTTGAATAATATTGTTTCTCTTGTTTCTATTAAGTTCTTCCTCGCTATAAATTTTTCCCCATGGGCAACCAAAATTATTTAACTCTGCACCAATAAAAGCCCCAAGCATTACTTTAAAATTGAGTTTTTCTTTATCGATTATCTTTAGAACTGTTTCTGCATGCGGACTGCAATCATAAAGGCGAAGGTAATACCAATGATTTTGAAGAATCAGCAAGTCTTCTTTTATCTGATTATAGGCAGGATATATTCCGGTTTCAGGACTTTGCCCGTCTCTGTAGCCAGAATAGCAGATTGCTTTTCCTCTTTCAATTCCTAATGTATCAAATAAATTCATCTGTTATTTATTTTTTTCTTATTTAAAATCTTAATTGCCCATATTCATGAATTTAACTTCAATCAATGAAATTTCACCAGTACGCTGAAATATTTTTGAACTCATTTTTTCTCCAATAGTATGATTATTAATAAAAACCTGACTTCCATCTGTAAATGTGATATAAATTTTATTTTCGCCTGATGTACTGAATAAAACAGGAATCTGGCAAAAAGTGAAACCTAATTGTCCTTGCTTAAGAATTATTTGCTGTTGTTCCCCATTCAGATTAAAGTAACTGAAGATGCTTTCCTTTTTCAGTAACTCATCCTGATTCAATAAACTGGATTGAAATACAATCTTCCCATCCTGTATATGAACCCCTATTTCTCTCATACGCGAAATAAAATCTTCTTTAACCTGTCCGGTCATTCCTGGTTGTTGTGCACCCGCATTTTCAGGTGTATGCGAATAAGCATCAGTTGGAAATGCTCCGTATAAAAGAGGTGACTTTTTTAAACCTATTCCTTCTTTAATTTCCAAATAATGATCTTTAATTTTATTAACTACATGAATTTCATCTCCTTCATAAACTCCTTTATAATAACACTCTTGTACAGCAAGCAATAATTTGGAAACCATGTGCCAGTAAATACTTCCCAATCCTTCGTAACCATAAAATGTACCCGAACGGCCTGTAAACGATTGATGATCGAAAAGATCTTCATAAATTGCCAGTATCATTTCTTTTTCATCAGCAAGTAATGAAGCATATCTGTCTTTATCCAAATTGTTTAGTGCTTTTTCCAAAACAGCAGAATTATGAAATAAACCATTAAAATGGAAATTACCTAAATCATCAGCCTTTATGATGGCGATATCTTTATCTGCTAACAATCTGCTTAACAATCTGGAATTCTTTACTTTGTCGGCAGAAATATTGTTTTTTTCGGTAAAGAGAGGTAATTGTCTGTTAGGATAAAGAAGGTAGCTATACTGATCATGACGGAATAAGCTACTTTTTTTCAACGAATCAAGCACATTTTCACTTTCCTGCAATGATAAATATCCTGAACTTAAAACAGCAACCTGACCCTCCAACATTTCGTATAAATTACGGACTGATATACTTTTATCGGAAAATGAAATCAGATTGTAAGCATGATAAAGACCATCCTTGCGTTTATTTGCCATGATACTTTGATCCATATAATCTGATGCGAGTTGAGTAAATGCAGATAACTCTTTAACCTGAATTAGCTTTTTCTTTCCTGAAAATGAGTTATTATAAATTGAGTTTCTGTAATCGCTTCCAGCTTTCCCCAAGCAAT
>CAZYEM010000302.1:0-4774 GCA_964646395.1 uncultured Bacteroides sp. | reverse complement strand
AATTATACATTTTTTTATAATATACTTCAACTGAAGTTTCTAAAAAATTACCCAGGAAATTTCGGAAATAACCCAATGCAAACTGATCGCTTCGTTGTGGTTTTACGTTCGGACTTGAAGGAAACCAAACATCCAAAGGGGTACCTGAGGTTGAATTTTGTGCAAGCTGAACATATTGATAAGTGCCGGAATAACTTGCTTTTACCGATGACTGATCGTTGATAGTATAACTTATACCGAAACGGGGTTCCAAACCCATATAAGTTTTGTAAAAATCACCCGATTCATAGACTGTTGAATCAATGGATTCGAAATTTTTATTGTAACTGTAAATTGTAGCAGGTCCAACATTATTAAACATTGAAAAACGTAATCCGTATTTTAAAGTAAGTTTCTGATTTATTTTCTGATCGTTGCCCAGATACAATCCATTTTCAAGAGCATAAGAAGAAGGAACTTTAAACTCTGTAAAAATGCTTTGAGTACCGGTTCCTCTTGCTCCTCCCGGTTCAAAAATATGGTAAATACTACTGATTCCGAATTTTACAGTATTGTTTGGATTTGCATATAAGGTAAAATCACTCTTAAAACCATAATCCCTCATTCTCGATTTCCAGTCGAAAGAATATGCTTCGCCTTCAGGTGTTCCTAAATAGTAATCATATTTACTATATACAAACATGAAGTTTGAAAATATTTTTTTAGAAAACAAGTGATTCCATCTGAAAGTGAAAGTCTGATTTCCGGAAGTTAACTTTGAAAAATTATTTATAAATACATCTCTGCCAAAGTATCCCGAAAGATAGATTCTGTTATTTTCATTTATGGTATGAGAAAGCTTTGCATTAAAATCGTAAAAATATAAGGTATTGTTTCTAACCTTTTCATCAGAAGATAATGGCAAAAATAAATCGAAGTAAGTTCTTCTGCCGGCAAGAATAAATGATGTTTTATCTTTAAGGATTGGACCCTCAACGGTTAATCGGCTCGAAATACTTCCAATGCCACCAGTAGCTTCAAATCGTTTTTGATTTCCGTCGTTCATTCTCACATCCAAAACAGAAGATAATCTGCCACCATAATTCATCGGAATATCACCTTTATAAATTTTCACATCCTTAATGGCATCATTGTTAAAAACGGAGAAAAAGCCAAGTAAGTGAGATGCATTGTAAACGGTGGCTTCGTCGAGTAAAATAAGATTCTGATCGGGACTTCCACCTCTGACACTGAAACCCGAAGCTCCTTCGCTAGTAGTTTGCACACCTGGTAAAAGTTGTAATGCCTTTATGATATCAACTTCACCCATAAACGCAGGTATTTTTCTTATGGTTTTTGCATCGAGCTTTGCTACACTCATTTCGTTTCTGGTAATATTTTCATTCGATCTTTTTTCGGTAATTACCACTTCTTTTAATTCTTTTTGCAATGGATCCAATTCAATATTTATTGTTGTATTGGATTTTAACTGAATACTCTTTTCAATAGGTTTATAGCCAATGTATGAATAAACTAATGTATAGCTACCTTGTTGTAAACTAATAGAATAAAACCCATACATATTGGAAGCTGCGCCCGTTCTTAGTTCTTTTATATAAATGGTTGCCCCGAGTAGTTGCTCCCCATTGCTGGCATCTTTAATGCTTCCACTTATTATAAGTTTCTTTTCTGCTCCTTCTATCGGATTTGATGCATATAATATTGGCATGCAACAAACCATAAGCAGAATAGGTATAATTATTCTGAAATACTTCATCTGGTGTTTTTTTATAAAATTATTTTTGAAAATATAGAAATTAATGCAATATCAATGCATAAATTATTTAATTATGAATCTTACCTTTTTATTTATCTTCCAAAACCGCCAAACAAGAAACTTATACTTGCCTGTGGTGAGTTGTAATCGGATGAATTATAATACTTAACGACTTCTTTTGAGGCATTTATATATGTTTTGTCTACACCACTTACCATTTGATAACCAGCTCCAATATTGATTTTAAACCAACGGTTTATATTCATTTCCATCTCTACCTGAGGAATAAATACAAATACACCATCCGTCCCAATCCCTTTATGGTCAGTCATATCATATTCGGCATCCATCAAATTAATTGCTCCACCTCCAATTTTTGCACTTACTCCCCAATGGATTGCCGCTTTTCTATTGTTAATGTATCCTAACCATAAACCACCATGACCAAAATTAGTTCTTAATGTTGGATAAGTAACAGCAGATCCGTTGGATTGAATTACCTTCAGGTTTTCAACATTATGTTCTGTAGCCAATCCCATTCCGTAACCACCAAAAAAGAAAGTTTGATTAATTAACACAGCTCCACCTCCTCCTGATGAAACTGCAAAATCTCCACCTTTCGACCAAAATTGTACGATTGGTGCTCCAAATCCTGTAACTGAAGTTTTTCCATTATTGCCAAACAAATATTGGGTTGGCTTATTTTCCTGTGCTTTAGCATAATTTGCAAACACTAAACTTATTATGATTATAAAACTTGTTGTTTTCATTTTTTTATTTTTATAGTAAACAATTTAAACAGTTAAAATATTGTACAAAAGTATAAGATAATGAAATGACAGTAAAAATTTTTTAGATGAATGACTGAAAAGTTAGATTAAAAGTGATTTTTAAATGGTTAAAACCAAGAATCGTCAAATTATATTTTTATTATTGGATAATTGGAAATTAAACACATAATTGCTCGTATGCAATTTATGAACAAAAAATACATTTTATTGTTTCTTCACAAAAATACTTTTGCTAAAAGTTATTTTTTTAATTTTGCAATTCAATTCAGATATTCTTTTCTAAAGAGTATTTGATTATAAAGAAGAGGGGAGAGAACAGGCTCATTGATCCTCTGGCAACCTTCCTAATAAATGGAAAAGGTGCCAAAACCTGCCCGTAAGGGAGTTATAATTAAAATACATCAATAATGAACAATAGATTTCTAATAATTTCTGTTTATTTATCAGTAATGATTGATCGTTTTTTAAATATTCCTAACGAAAGGGATTTTTCAGGATTAAAAAATAAAAAACATGAGAAAAGAATTGAAAATCAACGAACAACTTAAAAAACGTATTTTAGTTCTCGATGGAGCTATGGGTACAATGATTCAGCAATATCAATTGAGTGAAGCCGATTACAAAGGTAAACGCTTTGCCAGTCATCCTGTTTTGCTGAAAGGTTGTAATGATTTATTGTGTATAACGCAGCCAGATATCATCAAAGAAATTCATGCAAAATACCTGGAAGCCGGAGCTGATATTATCGAAACCAATACCTTTAATGCACAAAAGATTTCGATGGCTGATTATGGTTTGAACGACTGTATTATTGAAATAAACAGGGAAGCAGCAATAATTGCCCGAACCATTGCCGATGAATTTACTGCAAAGAATCCCGACAAACCTCGTTTTGTAGCCGGAGCTATAGGTCCTACAGGAAAAACTGCTTCCATGTCGCCCGATGTAAATGATCCTTCTTTTCGTGCTGTTTCTTTTGATGAACTGGTTGAAGCTTATCATGAACAGGTTTTGGGATTAAAACAAGGAAATGTTGATATTCTTCTGGTTGAAACCATATTCGACACCTTAAACGCCAAAGCAGCTTTGTTTGCAATAGAAAAAGTATATAAAGAAACACATACCAGAATTCCGGTAATTGTTTCGGGAACCATTACCGATAAAAGCGGACGAACACTTTCCGGACAAACACTCGAAGCTTTTATAAATTCATTATCACATATTGAACTTTTGAGTATAGGTTTAAATTGTGCGTTGGGAGCTAGTGAAATGCGTCCATATATCGAAGAAATTTCGAACAAAACACATTTTCATGTACATGCTTATCCCAACGCCGGATTACCTAATCAGTTTGGTGAATATGATGAAACTCCTGAAGAAATGGCTGTTCAAATAAGGGATTATATCGAAAATGGATTTGTAAATATTGTGGGTGGTTGCTGTGGAACTACTCCGGAACATATTCGTTTGTTTTCGGAAATTGCTTTGGAATTTAAACCTCATGTTTTAAATGAGCCTGATAATAAAACCAGATTAAGTGGTCTGGAACCTTTAACCATCGAAAAGATAAGCAATTTTATTAATGTTGGCGAACGCACCAATGTATCCGGTTCCATTAAGTTTGCACGTCTTATAAGGGAAAAGAAATACGAAGAAGCACTGGTAATTGCCCGTCAGCAGGTTGAAAACGGTGCACAGATAATTGATATTAACATTGATGATTCCATGTTGGATTCAGAAAAGGAAATGGTGAAGTTTCTTCATTTTCTGACTTCAGAACCTGATATTTCAAAAGTTCCCATCATGATTGATTCCTCCAAATGGAGTGTAATTGAAGCGGGTTTGAAATGTGTACAGGGAAAAGCTATTGTTAATTCAATCAGTTTAAAAGAAGGAGAGAAAGCTTTTATAGAAAGGGCTGAAACTATTAAAATGTTAGGTGCTGCCATAATTGTAATGGCTTTTGATGAGGAAGGACAAGCCGTTACCTGTCAGCGTAAAATTGAAATCTGCAAAAGAGCTTATGATATTCTGGTTAATATTGTTGATTTTCCACCTCAGGATATTATTTTTGATGCCAATATTCTTACTATTTGCACGGGTATGGAAGAGCATAACAATTATGCCATTGAGTATCTGGAAGCATTAAAGTGGATTAAAAGTAATCTGCCTTTTGCCAAAACCAGTGGTGGAATAAGTAATCTTTCCTTTTCATTCAGAGGGAATG
>CAZYEM010000301.1:1292-4795 GCA_964646395.1 uncultured Bacteroides sp. | reverse complement strand
TCTGCTACGGCGGCTAACTTTGCTGTGTTGAATCCGGTTGCTCCGCTAACCCAAGGGTTGACTAACGGCAATCTTAATATGACTGGAACGGCTACTGTTTATTCAAGTGGTCGAAGCACTATAGCTATTCCTGCGGGTACAAAAATTTATTGGGAATGTGCTGCTACGGCTTGGGCAGGTGGCTCTAGTTTTCAAATAGGCATGGTTCCAACTACATACGCTGGCGGCAACTCAGGTGCAAATTACGTTGGGATGCAGGGTGGTGGCAACACGTTTAACATGGGTTCTATTTCGTCTATTGGCACATTTGCGCTCAATAATGTGATGGGGCTGGCGTATGACCAAGCTGCCGGAACGCTTGCGATTTACAAAAACAACACGTTGCTAGGTACGATTAGCAGCGTGTCTACTACGTTGTCATTTATGCCACGTTTAGATTGTTACACCACAACCGAAAGCGGATGGATTAACTTCGGTCAACGCCCCTTCACCTACACACCCCCCACAGGCTTTGTAGCTCTGAACACATACAACTTGCCGACAAGTACCATCGTCAAAGGCAACACGGTGATGGATGCGACCTTGTGGACGGGTACAGGTGCAAGTCAAGCTGTAACTAATGCAGGGGCGTTTAAACCTGATTTTGCTTGGTTAAAAATTAGAAGCGGTGCTGCCAATCACATACTAATTGATTCAGTTCGAGGCGTAACAAATTATTTAAATAGTAATACTACAAATGCCGAAGCAAGCAGCGCAGACCAGTTTTTATCATTTAACTCAAATGGATTTACTGTTGGCGCAAATACAACTGGCGGCAATACAAATCAAAGTGGTAGCACCTATGTCGGCTGGCAATGGCAAGCAGGACAAGGCTCAACATCATCAAACACCAACGGCACAATCACATCGACTGTGAGCGTTAATGCGTCTGCTGGGTTTAGTGTGGTGACTTGGACAGGTACGGGTGCTAATGCAACTGTTGGGCATGGGTTAGGCGTTGCGCCGCAACTGATTATTAACAAGCCTCGCAATGCGGCTGATAATTGGATTAGTTGGCATACATCATTAGGCGCACTTGGGTATATTTATTTAAACCTAACAAACGCAAGCGCAAGCGCAGCAGCGGTTTGGAATAGCACATTACCAACATCATCTGTGTTTAGTGTTGGCACAAGCTCAAACATCAATAGCAGCGCACAAACAATGGTGAGCTACTGTTGGACACCCATAGCCGGATTCAGCGCGTTTGGCTCATATTCGGGGAACAATTCAACAGACGGTCCTATGGTTTACACAGGATTTCAACCTAAGTTTGTTCTGATTAAAGGCACAGGAAACGCTTCAGGTTGGCAATTGCAAGACTCTGCAAGAAACACTTACAACGTAGTTAATGCAGTTTTGCGTCCTGACTTGTCTGCTGCGGAATCAACGGGATATGGTGGTGTCTTAGACTTTTTATCAAACGGGTTTAAGTTGAGAACCACAGATACTAATTACAATAGTTCATCGTATGGACCATATATTTATATGGCGTTTGCGACCAATCCCTTTAAAAATTCTCTGGGGGTTTAGCATGGCACACAAAAAAGAAATCATTGGCAACATCTACGGTCGGCTCATGCCAATACTTGAGTGCGGCAAAAACAGTAGCGGTCAATATCGCTACCTGTCTGTGTGCGAGTGCGGTGAAAGCAAAGTGGTTACTGGCTCGTTAATGGTTCAAGGCAACGTGTTGTCATGCGGGTGCTTGAAGCGTGAAATGATGGTTGCTAAAAATACCAAGCACAACGGTTGCGGCACATCAACGTATGAAACTTGGCAAGGCATGAAAACCCGCTGCACAAATCCAAACGGTACTGCATATGCAAACTATGGCGGCAGGGGAATTACGTTTGACCTTGCTTGGTCTGACTTTGCTGTGTTTGCCGCTGATATGGGTGAGCGTCCTGATGGTTGTACTTTGGAACGCATAGACAACGACAAAGGCTATTCAAAAGACAATTGCAAGTGGGCTACGGCGGCAGAACAATCACGCAATACCCGTCAAAACGTCAATCTTACATTTAATGGCAAAACCCAATGCATGACCGATTGGGCTAAAGAGTTATCTATTCCGTATCCCACAATCCAAGACCGTGTTCGTAAAGGCTGGTCTGCCGAAAAAACTTTGACGAGGTAGTCATGTTTGCAATCATCTCCAACGGCGTAATCGCCCTCCTAGTACCCGCTGGCACAGCCTTTGAGTGGGATAATATTTCCTACCCGCAAAACTGGTGCAACCTGTCTAGCCCCGAAGAAAAAGCGGCTATCGGCATGGTCGATGTGGTCTACGGTCAATACCCTAACGACCAATACTACTGGGTCAGCCAAGACGCTCCTGTCTACACCGGCACAGTCGTCGAGATCAACTACACCGCTACGCCTAAAGATTTAGAGCCTCTGAAAACCCAAGCCGTGACCGCCGTACAACAAGCCGCATACTCAATCCTGTTGCCCTCAGATTGGCGAGTGGTTAAGGGCTACGAAACCAAGTCTGTTATTCCTCCAACATGGAATACATGGCGGCAAGACATCCGTACCCAATGCGATGCTCAGATTATTGCTATTAACGGCTGCACAACGGTTGACCAATTAGCCGCGCTGCCCCCTGTGGTTTGGGAAAATGATCCTAATTATGTTGCACCCGCAGAATCTAAGTAATATACTAATCGTACTGGTGCGAACCACCAGGACTCCTCGGAGTTACTCATGTCAGACGAAGTAAGCCCAGCGGAAGTACCCGCGCCGACACCGGAAGTTACGGCAGAACCGGTAGTTGAAGTATCTGCGCCGGAAGTACCCGAAGCAGCACCTAAGACCTTCTCACAAGAGGAATTAGACGCAGCCATCGGCAAGCGGCTCGCACGCGAGCAGCGAAAGTGGGAAAGGGAAAGAGCAGTTCAACCTGTTGCGCCTCAAGCACCGGTCACGCCCGAGCAGTTTGCCTCAAACGAAGATTATGTCGAAGCCTTGGCAGAACAACGTGCGGAGCAAAAACTAGCCGAGCGCGAGCAGCGCAAGCAACAAGCTGAAATACTCGAAACCTATCACGACAAGGAAGAGGAAGTTCGCGCGAAGTATGAGGACTTTGAACAAGTCGCATACAACCCGAATCTGCCAATTACTACCGTGATGGCCCAATCCATTCAGGCCTCGGACAATGGCCCCGAAGTGGCTTACCACTTAGGTGCAAACCCCCGAGAAGCGGAACGGATTTCACGTCTTTCGCCTATCATGCAAGCCAAAGAGATCGGGAAGATTGAGGCTCAGTTAGCCGCAAACCCACCGGTCAAAAAGACGTCCAACGCACCAGCGCCTATTTCACCTGTTTCAGCCCGTACGACCGGCTCACCGGCCTACGATACGACTGATCCACGCTCTATCAAGTCAATGTCCACGTCAGACTGGATTGAGGCCGAAAGATTGCGACAGATAAAGAAGCACGAAGCGCGTACCCTCCGCTA
>CAZYEM010000301.1:0-1192 GCA_964646395.1 uncultured Bacteroides sp. | reverse complement strand
ACCATTGACATGATCACCCGTAAATCCCTCGAAATCCTCGAGAACAACTTGGTGATCAGTCGCAACGTCAATCGTCAGTACGACGATTCATTCGCCGTTGAAGGCGCAAAAATCGGTTCAACTCTGCGTATTCGCTTACCCGACCGCGCGTTGGTAACTGACGGTGCTGCCTTGCAAGTGCAAGACGACAACGAACAGTTCACAACTTTGACTGTTTCAACCCAAAAGCACATTGGCGTGAACTTCACGTCTGCCGAACTCACCATGCAATTGGATGACTTCGCAGAACGCGTTCTCAAGCCCCGTGTGTCGCAATTGGCATCAAGCGTTGACGCTGACGTGGCAACTGCCTACAAAGGCATTTACAACTCAGTAGGCACTCCTGGCTCGACTCCTTCGACTTCTGCTGTTTTGCTTGCAGCACAACAGAAACTCAACGAGTTTGCCACCCCCATGAGCCCACGTTATGCGACTGTTAACCCAGCCGCCAACGCCGGTTTGGTTGAGGGCTTGAAAGGTCTGTTTAACCCAACTGGTACTATCAGCCGTCAGTTCAAGAACGGTATGATGGGCGAAGGCGTATTGGGCTTGGACGAGATCAATATGTCGCAGTCGATTGTTCAGCACACAACCGGTGTTACACCAACTGCCCCAATCGTGGCAACTGCTGTGACTACCCAAGGTGCAACATCGCTTGACATCAGCTTCACAAGCGGCTCACCCACGTTTAAGATTGGTGACGTGTTCACTATCGCTGGCGTGTTTGCAGTCAACCCACAAACCCGTCAAACAACTGGTTCGCTGCAACAGTTTGTCGTAACTGCTGACGTAACTGTTTCGTCAACAACTACCGCAACTCTGTCAGTTCAACCACCTATGTTTACCTCGGCTAACGCCTTGGCTACCATCAGCGCGTTCCCAGCAGCTAGCGCTGTGCTGACGTTCTTGGGTGGATCGGCTACAGCGTACCCGCAAAACTTGATCTATCACAAAGATGCGATTACGTTGGCGACTGCTGACTTGCTGTTGCCACAGGGTGTTGACATGGCTTCACGCCAAGTGCATAACGGTATTTCGTTGCGTATCGTACGTCAGTACGACATCAACAACGACCGTATGCCTTGCCGTATTGACGTGTTGTACGGCTTTAACGCGGTTCGTCCGGTCACAGCCGTTCGTCTGTGGGGCTAAA
>CAZYEM010000300.1:0-4802 GCA_964646395.1 uncultured Bacteroides sp. | reverse complement strand
GAATTTAAATGAAATATTTTAATCTTTTAAGTATCAATAATCCGAAATAATGTGTCTATTTCACAAGAATAACCTATTATAACCACAGTCCGGTTTGTATAGCAACTTGTTTTTAAGCTATTTGCTTAATATACTTAAAATGCATTTTTTTAGGCATCTGCATCCAAAATAATATAACACAAAACCTAAGGATGCAAAAATCAGGAATTAACCTATCATAACCATAAATAAACCTGTCGTAACTTCCTATAAAGCAATCCTAACACACAATAAAGCAATCGGAACTCACAAAATGCTTATACAAGGCCAAATAATGCAATCGTAAAGCATAATAAGTAAATCGTACGGCACAATAAGTAAATCGTACGGCACAAAAAGGTTGTAGAAATAGTAAAAAAACCGTTAGTAACTTCCGGTAAGCACTTAAAAAGCTTCAATAAACGGAAAATGATAAATTGATATTAATTGATATGTAAGCAATCCAATGAGTTTTTCTTAATGATTCAGATTTTTCCCTTGTCATACTGCGGTTTTTTAGTAAATTTGAAAACATTAATTTCAGATCATTAACACATGAAAAAAAACCTGTTTACGCTTATATTATTATTGTTTATTCAAATAACACAAGCTCAGATTCCGCAACATACATTTACAATTGGTGAAGGAAATTTTCTTCTGGATGGAAAACCCTTTCAGATTATCAGCGGCGAAATGCATTTTGCACGCATTCCTCGCGAATACTGGCACGATAGGCTAAAGATGGCAAAAGCAATGGGATTAAATACGGTATGTACTTATGTTTTCTGGAATTATCACGAAACCGAAAAAGGACAATACAACTTCAGCGGAAATGCCGATGTTGCTGAATTTGTAAAAGCAGCTCAGGAAGAAGGCTTATGGGTAATCATTCGTCCAAGTCCTTATGCCTGTGCCGAATGGGAATTCGGTGGCTACCCCTGGTGGCTTATCAAAGAAAAAGATCTTAAAGTCAGAAGCCGTGATCCCAAGTTTTTGGAAATGAGCAAAAACTATATTAATGCTTTTGCAAAAGAACTAACTCCCTTACAAATTACCAACGGAGGTCCGATAATAATGGTTCAGGTTGAAAATGAGTATGGTTCTTATGATAAAGATAAAGAGTATCTTACCCTAAATAAAAACTTTCTGAGAGAAGCAGGTTTTGAAGTAGATTTATATACCTGCGACGGTCCATCGCAAATGCCCGACGGTTATCTGCCGGGATTATTACCCGCAGTTAATGGCTTGGACGATGTTAAGGGAGTTAAAAATCTGATTAATAAATACAACAATAATCAAGGACCCTATTTTATTGCCGAATGGTATCCGGCCTGGTTCGATTCGTGGGGTGTTGATCATCATGTAGTTCCTTTTAAAGATTTTATTGACACCTACGATACTGTATTAGCAAACGGTTTATCTATTAATATTTACATGGTTCATGGTGGTACTTCCAGAGCATTCTGGAATGGTGCAAATATGCCTCCATATCGTCCGCAAACTACAAGCTACGATTATGATGCACCTATAAATGAAGCAGGAAATGTTACACCTAAGTTTCTGGCAATGCGTAATGTTATAAAAAAACATCTTACTGCTGAAGAATTAGCTAAACTCCCTGAAATACCAAAAGATAAGAAAACAATTTCAACTCCTATAATCAAACTCGATCAGGCTACGTCTTTATTTGATAATCTTCCTGAACCCATCGAATCTGTTCATCCTTTATCTTTTGAAGATATCAATCAGGGTTATGGCTATGTTCTCTACAGAACCTCATTAACCGGACAATCAGAAGGATACTTGAATATCAAATATGTAAGAGACTATGCGCTTGTTTTTATAAATGGAAAAAGAGTGGCAGTTTTAGACCGGAGATTAAATCAGGATTCTGTTTATTTAAAGCTTCCGGCAGGTAACAATGTGCTGGATATTCTTATAGAAAACTTAGGCAGAATTAATTATGGTTCTTTCCTTAACGACAACCGCAAAGGAATTACCGAAAAAGTAATTTTCAAAGGGAAAGAAGTTAAAAACTGGAAAATATACGGTTTCCCTTTCAATGATATCTCAAAGCTAAAGTTTACAAAAGCCTCTCAATATCAAAGTCCTGTTATCAGAAAAGGAAATTTCAAACTAACAGAAACGGCAGATACCTATCTTGATTTTTCGAAATGGGGAAAAGGATGTGTATGGTTAAACGGTCACAACCTGGGGCGTTACTGGAATATCGGGCCAACACAAACGGTTTATGTTCCAGCTCCCTGGCTAAAAAAAGGAGAGAATGAAATACTTATTTTTGAAGAATTAAAATACAGTATCAGCGAAATAAAAGGTATAGAGAATCCGATTCTTGATATTTTGGGTGCACCAGCAATTAACGTCAGTGGAAGTATTGATAATGTCACAAAAAGAAGCGTTTTAAAACTTAGCTGTAAAGATACTACGGCATCAGTTTACTATACACTTGATGGTAATAATCCAACAAATAAATCATTTAAATACAGCAAACCTTTAGCATTCAGCAAACCAACTATAGTTAAAGCCATCGGGCAAAAGTTTGATAATTATTCGGATGAAATCCAGAAAATTATGATTAATCCCTCTTTGTCAACAGCATCCAAAGTAACTACTCAAACCAGATTCAATGAAAAATACAGTGCCGGAGGTGAACAAGCGATGGCAGATGGATTTATGGGAAGTACAAATTATAAGGATGGTTTCTGGCAAGGTTATGAAGGTAATGATTTCCATACCATTATAGATATGGGAACAGAAAAGGAAATCTCAACCATCAGGATTAATTTTTTACAGGATGTAAAATCGTGGATATTCTTCCCTACTCAGGTAGAATTCAGCGTATCTACTGATGGGCAAACCTATACAACGATTTCTACAGAAAACTATGCTGATGACAATACAAAACAGGATATCTTAATCAAAAAAGTTTTAACAGATTATAAATCATCAAAAATGGCTGGGAAGAAAGTCAGATATATTTCTGTAAAAGCAAAGAATATAGGTATTTGTCCACCTAACCATCCCGGTGCTGGTAGCAAAGCTTGGTTATTTACAGATGAAATAACAGTGGAATAAGTTCAGAATTATAAATCTTTAAAGGCTTATACAAATGGAGATAGCTTTTACTATTTCTCCCTTTTTTAATAATTCTTTAGCATACAAATGAAGTTTTTCCTTTCTGGAAACAGCCTCTTTTTCTGTTTTTATAATCAAAAGATAGGTTTCGTCTTTTTGGTTTTCAAGTATCGTTTGAGCATCTGGAAATATTACAATATTACCCATTAAACCCAAGTCGTTACCGGTAAAAACATGACTGTTTCTGATTTCTTCGGGTAATGAATCAATTCCTATCGAAGCTCTGTTCAGTGGTTTTGGCACTTCAAACAAAGAACTCCCTGTTGCATGACAATAAAAATTTTCGCCCATCCGGCCAATCCAACCTGCTTTATTCTGATCTATGATACCATTGCTGTTTAATATGTTTTCGGAAACATGAATTTTTTTCCCTTCACAGATAACAAGATTTCCAGCACCTCCTTCATTGCCTGTTTCTATCACCTGACGTACAATACATTCTATCTGAACAGGAGATTCCAGTACTCTGAATGGTTTTACCAAATCACTTTTAATCTGGGTAAATCCAGCCTTGATAAATTCATTAACACCTTTATCAAATTCGGCACTGGCAAGGTTAAGCTGGTGAACCATCTCATAATTTACCAGATTAATAACGACTTCAGGAATTATTTTTACATTTTCGTAAGTATGCTTAGTCGTATTATCCCTTCCTCTGCGCGAAGGAGAAAAAACCAAAATGGGAGGATTAATGCCAAAAATATTGAAAAAACTAAAAGGTGAAAGATTTGGATTTCCATCCATATCAATTGTACTTACCAAGGCAATGGGCCTCGGAGCAACAGCACCTTGTAGTAAAGCCATCATTTCCATTACTGGAATTTCTCCGGGTATATATGATTTCATTTTTAAAAAAATTAAATTACGGTTATTAAAAGAAACTTTTGTCAGGCAGCTTGGTATCCAATATAAATAGGTATTCTATTTTTAAATAATGATTGCCGGTAAAACCTGTGTGGAAACCTCTCCAAATCCGATTCTCATATTCTCGTTAGATGCAAATCCGCGAATAATCACAGTATCATGGTCTTCAAGAAAAACACGAGATTCTCCATTATCCAATTGAATTGGATTTTGTCCTTTCCAGGTAATTTCAAGTAAAGAACCATAAGAGCCGGGATCGGAACCACTGATAGTTCCGGAAGCATACATATCGCATGGATTTATATTACAACCGTTTACAGTTTGATGAGCCAATTGCTGACAAATATTCCAATACATGAATTTAAAATTTGTTTTACAAACAGTCTTTTCTGCTGAATTTAAAGGCTTTATGGATGCTTCAAGGTGAATATCGAAATTCTTTTTCCCTTTCGATTTCAGATAGGGAAGCACTTCTGGAGTCTGAATTGGTCCTTCTGTTCGGAAAGGTTCTAAAGCATCGAGTGTAACTATCCATGGTGATATTACAGAACCAAAACTTTTTGAAAGAAAAGGGCCTAAAGGCACATATTCCCAACGTTGTATATCCCTTGCCGACATATCATTAAACAATACTAATCCGAAAATATAATCTTCAGCATTATTTACAGCTATTGTTTCTCCCAATTCTGTTTTCTGACAGGTTACGAAAGCTATTTCCAATTCAAAATCCATTTCTTTTGTTGGACTGAAAATTGGATTTGGAT
>CAZYEM010000299.1:2363-4807 GCA_964646395.1 uncultured Bacteroides sp. | reverse complement strand
AGGCAAAATCCTGATATACGATTCCTATATTTCTTTCATTTATTGTTTTGTTTTTTAAATTTTCACCATTCAGATATAATGTTCCATTGTCTGCTTTTTCAAGGCCTGCTATAATTTCAAGTAAAACAGATTTGCCAGCACCCGATTCACCTAAAAGCACAAAATATTCACCCTTTTCAACAGTAAAACTGATGTTATTAATTTGAAAATCTCCTAATTCTTTTGAAATATCGATTAACTCAAGCATGTTTTTTCCCTCCCGAAATCCAACGCATTAAAACAAATACCAATAGCGTGATTAAAATAAATACAACAGCAACCGGACGTGCATATTGCAATCCATAAGAACTAAATCTTTCGAAGATTAAAATTGGAGTTATCATTGGGTGATAAGCGATGATAACAACTGCTCCAAATTCGCTTAAACCTCTGGCAAACATCATTACCAAACCAGAAATTATACTTCGTTTTGCCATTGGTAATGAAATGGTAAAGAATACTTTTACAGGAGAAGCTCCCAAACTGAGTGCCGCTTTTTCGAGTCGAACAGGAACACTTTCGAAACCATCGCGAGCAGCATTTATCAGAAAAGGTATGCTTACAAATGCCATTGCAGCTGCTATTCCCAATGGATTACCAACAAAGTCAATACCAACCGAAGATGCTGCTTTTCCTAATGCAGAATTTCTCGAAAGGAATCCCAATATGGCAATTCCGGCAGCAGAGTGGGGGATAACTATTGGTAAATCAATAATCCCTAAAACCAGTTTTTTTAAATAAAAATTCCTGCGAGCCAATATATAAGCAAGAGGTATAGCTCCGATTGCCATGAAAATTGTGGCTCCCAACGATGTAAATATAGTGAGCCTAATGCTTTTCATTACTTCCGAATCTCTTGCAGTTGCAAATAATTCGGGTGCTGATGTTGCCAGAAACATTCCCAGTAATGGGGCAATGATAAACATCAGCACCAAAGCACTTAATGTTAATAAAAGGAGCTTATACGTATGTTTCATTATTGTTTGCTTTTGGTATAAGGTTTTAAGGATTCGGGCAACATATTATAATTGTCAATTTCAGGTTTTTCGATTTTAGGTTGTCCGTTTTTTTCCATAATTGCCAATCCTTTTTCAAGAAAATATTTTGCAAATGCTTCGGCAACAATTTTATTGGGAGCATTCTTGGGAATCGTAAATCCGTAAACCATAGTTTCTCCTGTTTGAGTAATTGTTTCACCAGGTTTTTTGCCTTTAACAACAACTGTTGCTTTGGAATAATTATTAGCAAATTCCTTGTTTCCCAGATTTATCTGAGCAGGTAAAGTAATATATTTCAAGCTGTGTTGTATGGCAACCGAACGATAAATAAATAGAAAATCGATATCTCCGCTTTCAAGTGTTGCTAGCAAATCTACTTCCTTAGGACGAATATACTGATTGTCTTTCTTTATAATTTTTTCATATAATCCATCTATTTTGTAATAGTTTTCAGCCAGTTGCAAGGTGAGCAATGTCCGGTAACCGCATGGATCAGCATCGGGGTCTGAACGACCATAATCCACTTCATCTGATAATAATATTTTTATCCAGTTTAAACTATCTATTTCATTAGCTTTACGCGATTTGGGATGAAAAGCTATTACCATTTCATTGGTAGCAAATGGAATATTCCATTGTGCAAAATCAGGTATTAATAGCTTGTCAATAACTTTATAATCTGCAGAAAGAAGTAAATCACAGGGTTTGTTAAGTTCTGTAATTTTGCGGGCACATTCCACACTTCCAGCGGCTTCGCATAGTATTTCTACGTTGGGATGCAATGCATTAAACGAATCAACCAATTCTTTTACAGGAACAACCAAACTTCCGGCATGAAAAACAATAAGTTTACCACTTAATGTATCTGATTGATTATTATTTTTATCATTCGCTTTTTGTTGATTACAACTCCATAATAGTATAGATATGGATAATAGTATAATAGCTTTTTTCATTTGGTTTGTTTTTTATTTGCAAAGATAAAAAACAATATGAAAATATTTGCAACTCATAGTTATTATCTTTTAATCTGGATAGTTATATTTTTTGTTTATCTTGCTTTCGAAAAGCAAGCATGAAATAGGTTTAGTTTGACCTTGCTTTCGAAAAGCAAAAATGAAATAAGTTTGGTTTGCCTTTGCTTTTGAAAAGCAAGCATGAATTAAGTTTGGTATGCTCTTGCTTTCGAAAAGCAAAGATGAAATAAGATTGGTTTGACCTTGCTTTCGAAAAGCAAGTATGAAATAAATTTGGTTTGACCTTGCTTTCGAAAAACAAGTATGAAATAAGTTTTGTTTGACCTTGCTTTCGAAAAACAAACATGAAATAAGTTTGGTTTAACTTTGCTTTCAAAAAGCAAAGATGAAATAAGATTGGTTTGCCCTTGCTTTTGAAAAGCAAGCATTA
>CAZYEM010000299.1:0-2263 GCA_964646395.1 uncultured Bacteroides sp. | reverse complement strand
AAAAGCAAAGATGAAATAAGATTGGTTTGCCCTTGCTTTTGAAAAGCAAGCATTAAATAAGTTTGTTTTGATGTATCCTTTAAAAAGAAGAAAAAAAGCCACCCTTTTCAGGTAGCTTTTTATTATTTTTATTGAGTTTTTTATAACTTCTACGTCACAAAGTGTTTGATTTCATTAAATCCCACTCTTTATTCAGCAACAATATATATCGAATTTATCCCTTTTACGGCTCTGTCTGAAAAGAAATCGCAGGCAGGAAATACTTTGAATTTACCGTTTTCTTTTGCGTTTTCATCACTAAGCAATAAAACTTCCTGCTGGTCGTTGCGGTTCATCAACTCACTAAAAGTATAAACGGTGCGATAACCATCCATTGCGGCAATAACAACCAATCCTTTGCGAAGATTGTTTTGAGTTTGTTTGCAGTAACCGGCAATTAATTTCTTAAGCTGAATACCTGTAAAAGGTTGAGTACTGTGAATTCCTTTGCCTCTTCCGTAAAATATGGTATGTAATGTTTCGTTCTGGAATTCTTTTGGGTTGCTCATCAGTTTATTTAATTCCTTATTATTTTTGTATAATGTTATTGATGGCGAATAATTTGGTTGTAAATCTTTCACAACTTTAATACTCAGCGGAAACGTTTTAACAGTAATCTTAACAGGTGAAGAAATATTTCTTTCTGTAATTAAATCATGGGCAATCACTAATTTACTTTCATTGGGCAATTGCCATAAATCTTTTGTTTTGGAAGGAACTATTCTGGCAACTTCACTTGCAATAATCATATCGTGATGATGATTGGGATAATAAATTTCGCCCCAGCTTATAACAACTTTCTCACCTTTTGCATTTTCAATTTCTACATAAACATCAATAATCGGGCGGAAAATTTCAGCATTGCTTTTCTTTAATACAAACGTATTTAAAATGTCGAAAAGCGAATAACCATCATAGCGATAAGCTCCTACAAACTTATCCTTATCGCCGTTGAGCAACGTTTCTTTTACAATAACCGAACGTTTTGCAAGTTTAGAAAAATCAACGTATCCCGGATTTTCAATTTCACCTGCAACTTCAATACCTTTTGCAGGAAGGAGATAAGTTTCTACATTGTCATAAAAGTTATTAGTAGCATCGATGGTGTCGATGTTGTTGTAATTTACTTTTAAATTGCTTTGAGCAAAATTAAATGTTATACAAAATAATAGTAAACATAGAATAATAGATAATTTTTTCATTGGTTTTATTGGTTTTAATATTTAAAGTTTATTCCTACAGTAATAAATCTGCCGCATCCTTTTAAATTCTTGCTGTCGTATATCATTTTATCAAATATATTTTCTATTGATAATCTGGTTTCAAGAAATGATAATAGCTGTTTTCTTAAGTTTAAATCCACAATAATATAGGAAGGATATTGAGCATCCAATCCATATTTATCATCAGGTGTATTTGTGTCATTTACCCATTTTTTGCCTGTATATTTTACATTTAACGAAGTGTTTACGATTTTATTCCGCCACATTCCACCAAATGAAAAGCTATGAGTTGGAACATCGGTAAGATAATTGCCTGTTATATCAGCATCAGTGGGATTTAATAGTTTATAATCTTTAATTTTGGAATTACTATAAGAATAATTGGTGAAAAAGGAGAGGTTGTTGCTATATAAATAGTTTATACCCATTTCAAAACCATAAATTTCCACTTTACTTATATTCCGGCTTTGAAACACAGGACTTACCTTAAATCCTTGATTTACCGAATCGCCTGTGGTTACATAATACATAAAATCTTTACCAGTTGAATAATAAAAGGAAGGTGCAATTTGCAATTTATCATTCTGATAAGTAAATCCAAGTTCGTAATTGCTGATTGTTTCTGGTTTCAGATTGGGATTAACTACCTTAAAACCACCCTTTATTTTTCCCGAACGGCACATATCATCCAACGTTGGCGGTCGAAATCCAATAGCGTAAGAAATATAGGATTTTAGTTTGGAATTGAGGGTGTAAAGCAAAGATATTTTGGGGCTGAATGCATTGTAATCAGCATTTGGTATTTCCTGTATCTGGTAAATGTTCAGATAATTATTGGCTTCCGATGGATAATCAATAGTAAAAGCTCCATCATAATACTTAGCATAATCAAAACGAAGACCTGCAACAATTTTTAACTTATCTTTCAGCATTTCATATTCATCCTGAAGAAATACAGCCATAAAATTCATTTTTCCCTTGTTATTAATTCTATCAGTAGA
>CAZYEM010000298.1:0-4810 GCA_964646395.1 uncultured Bacteroides sp. | reverse complement strand
TGTAAATCTCCCACCCTTTGGGTATCGTTGGTTCGAGTCCAACTCGGCGCACAAAGAAAAATAACCTTACTTTTAAGGTTCTTTTTTGCTAATGGTTAGTGAGTTGGAACTATCTACAATTATCATATATGAATTTTGAATTATATCTTTACTTTTAAACTAAAAATCATTAAACTAATGGCATGGAAAAACAATTCTCACCTGAACCTACAAATGGGAATAATCTAGAGGAAAATAAAGAAAACGCAATAGATGTGAACCAATTTTCACCCGAAGAAATTGTAAATTTTGTGTGGAAAGGCAATAAAATAAAACCCTTAGATGATAAAATTGTTGATAAATTTATTGAGATAGATAATCAAGGAGATGGAACAGATTTTTACACAAATTTTATACTTCAAAATGTGGATGTATTTGAAGAAAAATATCATTCAGAAATTGCTAATAAACTTATTGATTCTGGGCGTGGTCCTAGTTTGTGTGAAAATTTAAAAAAATTTATAGGAGTAAATTATATTGAGATTGCTGATAAATTAATAAGTAAAGGCGAAGCATACTACATTATTAAAAATATTGAACAATTTGAAAATCTTAATGAGTCAGATATTTTTAATAAGGCCTTAGATAATAATCCATGGTCTAATCGTAGTGCTAATGATGAAATTCCTAAAGAAATATTAAATAAATTATCTGTACTTGAGAATCTCAATTTAGATAACGCAAATAAACTCATTGAACATGGCAATTTATTAGATTTAATAAATAATTTAGGGAGTTTCAAGGGGCTTGATTCTAGAATCGCTAATCAAATACTCAGCGTAGGCTCAGACGGAGAAATAGCAATGGCTATAAACATTCCTTCATTTAAGAAACTAAATCCTTCAATCATTAATCAATTAATTAACGATGGAAACGCAGAAGAGGTTGCATATTATATTAGAACTGATGAATTTTTTGACTTAGATTTATCTGTCGCCAATAATTTAATTGACCACGGACAACCCTATAGTGTTCTTAATAATATAGATTTATTTCCAGAATTAAATATTCAAAATGTAATTAATAAAGTGATTAAATGTGGAGGAAGCCGTATAATAGCTGAAAGAATTAAAGAGTTTAAAAACATTGATTATAAAGAAACTGTTGATAAAATTATCGAGACTGGTTTTAGTAAAGATCTTCTTAGTATAGATGATGATCCAGACAACCAAGAAATCTCTAATCACATAACTTATTTGGATAAATTCAAAGGATTAGATTCTGAAACAATAGAATACATTAAAAATTATTCTCAAAAAATAGATCATGAGATTGTTTATAAACTTAGAAATGCATATTCTTTTACATTAAAAGAAATAATGGCCCGTTATGATTATTTTAGAGTGATAGCTTGGGAAGAAGTACATGGTGTCTTGGAAGATTCAGATGAAAAAGCATTAATTGATCTCGAAAAAATTATAGATAAGGAAACCATAGGAAAGTTATGGAGCAATGATAGACAAGAATCTTTACATATCATTGTCCCACAAATTTTAAAAATGTTTTATATAACTGGCTATAATCCAGATACTTTTAGGGGACAATTCCTAGAGAAAATTATTAATGATAATTCTTCTTATGGGGGTTTTACATTGACGGAAGATACCCTAAATGATGAGACGATAAGAATGGAAGCCGCTGTCTCTGCTCTTAGCCATTTTAAGAATATTATAGAGGGTCTAAATGTAGATTTTATTTCTGTGTTAAATGATGCAAGTTCGTTTGAACAAACCAAAGCACTTGCAGAAAAATTAAAGAAAGATGGTCCATTCAAAGACTGGGAAACATTAAAAAAATATTACGAGCTTGCAGAATTATTAAAAAAAAGAGAGGTTTTCGAGAAGTTAGAAAATCTAAAAAAACAAGGAAAAGAAAAACAATATAATTTTTTTACTGGCTTGGCTTTTCATCCTGGAAGTAAAATACCCATGCAAACCGTTTTTCAATTTATGGAAGATCCAGGAGGATTTCTGGATGTCGGAGATGTTCATTCAGAAGAGACACATGAAAGAAAAAAACCCTCCAATTATACTAAATTTGAATATCTTGATATTAGCCCCGAAGATCTTCGTGATGCTCTTATAGAAGGCACATTAGATAAGTTACAATATTTTAAACCCTTTGATGCTAGTTATAAAATAGCTGATAATAATTATTCTAATAATGAATTAATTAAACTTCTTCAAAATGCGCTTGGTTCTTTTAAGGAAAAAATCAATGGTAATGCAAAAAACCCTGGAAAATTATTTAAGATAACTCAAGAAATTTTAAAGAAATATAATCTAGAATACAATAGTATTGTAAAAAACCCCTTACTCATGAACAACGAAGTAAGAAATGATTTAGAAAAAGTATTGTTTGATAATAATTTTGGAATAAAGGATAATAGAAAATTTGAAGAGTATTTAGTAAAAATTCACCCTAAATCTTCCCCTGAGGGGCATTTAGCGGGAAATGACACTGCTTGCTGTATGCCATTTGGATCAGGAAAAAATAATGTTTATATGTATAATTTAGGTTGTTCTATTCTCACAGTTCAAAGAAAAATCAGAGATAAGTACCGTACAATTGCTCAAAGTGTATTAACGCCGGACGTAGATATTAAATACAATATAGCTGATTTAATAAATAAAGTTGAAGACCAGACTCTACTTTCTAATATTATAACTGAGGATTTAACTGAAAAGAAAAAAATAATTATTACTGCTGACAATATCGAAGTTTCTCCTAACGCTGAAAAATATAAAAATTCAATTGAATCAATCTATGGAGATTTTGTATCTCGTTATGCTCATGAGATTAATTCAACTGAAATAGAAAAAGATAGAATGTTAATTGGTAAAGGATACAGTGATCTTCATTTTTCTCGTTCAAAATCTATAGTTAATACATTTATTCCAACTACTCCAGTTGCATATTCAGATAATTACGGCAAAGAAGTTAATGAATTACCATTAATAGATAAAAGTGAGATAATACCACTGCCAAACTATGGAATGATGTTACCACAAGAAAAAGAATTAATCGATCAAGATTTACCAAAGGGTGTAAGTTATTTATCGGCACATGACACTTTGAGGGTATCATACATGGAAGGAAAGGTTTACGCTGAAAATGAATCCCTAGTACAATATATCCATCGTATTGGTAATGAACTAACTGCAAAGGATATAAATAATAGTTTCAAAGATAGACCAAACTTATCATTAAAAATTGAGGATGAAAATAATACAATGCTTGGCTATATGATAGCTTATGAAGGAGCTAAAAATAATAATTATGAATCTGGCAATCAAAATACTGACATTGGATTAAATGAGAAAATAATTTATATTTCTGATTTAGCTGTTGATACTTCAAAGAGTAAACTTTCTGGTGGAAAATTAATTAAAGCTTTTGAAATATTAATAAAGAGAGAATATTTAGACAAAAATAATCCTTTACCTATTATCGCTCAAGCCAGAGAAACCACTAGCTATAAAATAATTCAAAAACATTTAAATGATCTTGGTAAAGAATATGGATATGAGTATAAACTTGAGGAAAATGGCTCGTATGAATCCGGTCAGGACACCATGTATCAAATTAAACTTATTCCACAAAAAATAGATGTTATTGATGAATAAATATAATCTATTAAAATAGTATATAGTGTCTATGGGTGTAGGGTAAAATTACACTACCCTATCAACCCACATTCTTAAATCAGGAACATATATATTACCTTCATAATTCATTAACTCCGTTCTAACATTTTCCATTACGGTGCACAATTAAAAAACGGCATTATTGCCGTTTTTTTGCGCCGGAGCGAAACAACTGCTTGTTTCGCGTGTTGGATTCGAAAGACTTTTCTGTGTTTTGTTTACAAAACCAGAAAAGTACCTGCCTATGTAATAGGCGAAAAGCGTACTCGCGGTCCAACCCGGCGCAGAATTAATCATACTTATTTATTAAGGTTATTTTTTGCTAGTGTTTAGTATGTTCGAACTGATATAATATACATATGAAAGAATATATACCACCTAAGCAAATTATTAATATGTCTGAAGAAGAATTAAAACTCAAAATAGAGAAAGCCTCTCAGGCGGGAATGAAATTAGAAAACTTTCATGAAAAAATGGATGGATTCAGAAAATTACGTGATGAGAGAATAAAAGGATTAGATAAAGACAAAGAAAAAAGGTATCAGCTTCTAAATAAAGAAATTACCGATGCAGAAGTATTGGTTCCAAGTATCATTGAATTTAAGAAAGTTTTAGAGTTATTAAATTTACCAAAAGATAAAATCGATAAAATTTTAAACCATGAAAATGCTCATGCAAACAAAGCTGAACAATTAGAAACTAAAAATTTAATTGGTTTTCGAATCCGCTTCCACACAGATAAAAATGGAGAAATTACTTTTTCTAAATCAGCAAAAATACTTTCAAATAATAATTTTCCTAAAAAACAAATACTAGAAGAAGATATCCTTGTAGCAGAAGCTCCACTTTATTATGGTGATAGGCCATCCAAAAGAGATCAAAAAATGATTGATGAAAAGAGAAAAGAACTTGGAATCTAAATAGCACAGGCCTTGCCTGTGCTATTTAATATTATTTACTACTCTTAATTCCAATTTTTGTAATTCCGAGGTTTGACTTATTTTTTTTCCCGCCTGCTCCCGAGTTATCGCGAGGGCGGGCAGGCTTTTTCATTTCAATCACTAATTCATTGTTTTTGAAAGTTACATAAACTGTATCCCCTTTTTTGACTCCTCCCGAAATTA
>CAZYEM010000297.1:4038-4831 GCA_964646395.1 uncultured Bacteroides sp. | reverse complement strand
AATTACTTCCAATTAACTTTCAATAAGATTACTATGGCAAAAAAGCAGATCAGTTCAGAAAAGGTTTAAAAGTTTTATTAAATGTTCAGAGACTTTATAAGTCTTTCCATAGCAATATTAATTTCCTCATTTGTAATAGTTAAAGGAGGAATTATTGACAAACTATGATGGTTAAATAAAAACCAGAAAGTAATAATTCCGTTTGAAATACAATTTTCTACAATCTTTTCGATATTTTCGGGATACATTAATTCTATAGCTAAAAACAAACCTTTCCCTCTAATTTCTTTAATTGATGGATGTCCTTTCAATGCATTAATTATAAGTTGAGATTTCGTTTCCACATTATCCATAAGATTTTCATTATAAATTACATCCAATGTAGCTAAGGAAGCTGAACAGGAAACAGGATGCCCTCCGAAAGTAGTTGCATGGCCTAATAAAGGATGGTTTGCATTCAAACAATCCATTATTTTTTCTGACGAGATAAATGCACCCAAAGGCATTTCGCCACCCATACTTTTAGCCATACATAAAATGTCGGGAACAACTCCATAATGTTCAAAAGCAAATAGTTTGCCAGTTCGTCCGTAACAGGTTTGCATCTCATCAAAAATCAATAATGTTCCTGTTTGTTTACATTTAATGCTCAATGCTTTCAAAAAATCAGTATCTGCTGCAATAATTCCCCTTCCAGCCTGAATAACTTCGGTTACAACGCAAGCAGTTTTATTGGTAATAAGTTCTAATTGTTCAATATTATTAAATTCAATAAACGTAACATCAGGCATCA
>CAZYEM010000297.1:0-4028 GCA_964646395.1 uncultured Bacteroides sp. | reverse complement strand
GGTCGGAAAGGCTGTTTATAGTCTTCATTGCTTAATAATGCCAATGCTCCTAAAGTGCTTCCATGATAGCCAT
This sequence comes from uncultured Bacteroides sp., assembly GCA_964646395.1. Lineage (GTDB taxonomy): Bacteria > Bacteroidota > Bacteroidia > Bacteroidales > JACABE01 > JACABE01. The sequence goes on along the minus strand of CAZYEM010000297.1, from coordinate 3,955 downwards.
CTTTACAGGCTATAATTTCAGAACGTGCAGTATATTTCCGAGCTAATTTCAAGGCACCTTCAATGGCTTCGCTACCTGAATTTACAAAATAAGTCATATTTAAATCGGGTGGCAATAATTCCGAAAGTCGTCTGGCAAGCTTTACCTGAGGGCTTTCCACAAATTCGCCATATACCATCACGTGCATGTATTTATCCAATTGTTCCTTAATGGCATTTATAACATAAGGATGCCGGTGTCCGACATTACTCACCGCAATTCCCGACATTAAATCGATATATTCCTTAGCATTCTTATCATAAACATAAATTCCCTGTGCACTTTCTACTTCAAGCTGAAATACATCAAATGTTGATGCCTGTGCTATATATTTCTTAAAATCAGACTTTAAACTTTCCATTCTGTAATTATAATATTTTACAAATTTCCTAAAAAAAATGCAATCTTTTTCAAATGATTGTTAATATTTTATAATTGCATTGTTTTTAACTGTTTTTTGTTAGTATTTTTGCACAAAAAACATTTTATATATGACTAAAATATCAGCAATCATACTCACTTTATTTGTATCTTTTTCGGTTTTTGCACAAAAAAAAGCTGAAAATAAACCTGCTTCCATCAAATGGTATTCACTTGAAGATGCTTTTAAGCTTAACAAGGAATTTCCCAAAAAGAAGATATTTGTTGATGTTTATACTGATTGGTGCGGCTGGTGCAAAAAAATGGATGCGACAACTTTTTCCGATTCAACAGTAATTGAATATATGAATGCTAATTTTTATTCAGTCAAACTAAATGCTGAACAAAAAGACAGTTTGATAATCGATGGTAAACTTTTTGTAAATCCCAATCCAAATGCCAACCGTTCAACACATCAGATAGCAGAAATGCTACTAAATAACCGGATGTCGTACCCTTCTTATGTATTTATGGATGAAATGGGACGCCCAATTACTATAGTTCCTGGGTTTTTGGAAGTTGCAACTTTTATTCCAATTATTCATTATTTTGGTGATAATGAATATTTTAAAAAATCGTGGGAATCCTACCAAAAAGAATTTGGCACAAAAAAATAGCTGAAATTCTTGGGTTTTAAATTAAACTGACTAATTTTCTTTAATAAAATAGAGCTTATTATCTTCGATTAAATAAAACATTGGAGCAATTATTATTTTGGGATATCGGAGCCTAAGTCTGTTTGCTTCTCTTAAAATAAAATCTGATTCGTTTCCTACTTCAAACTTAGGTGCATGTTCCATAAAATGTTCTTCTGCTTTCTTTTCATCCCAACCAGTTGCGTCAGTCAGTCCTTTGATAAATTGTTCTTTACGTGAAATCAGATTTACCATACCGCAGTTATTATGTCCGATAAGTGCAATATGCCTGACTCCGCCCACTGAAATTGCATAAGACACCTTAAATTCACTATATCTGAGATTTGCTCCGCCAGAGCGAATGATAAACGCAAAATTATCGGGCATTTTCAAATGTTTCCGATTATCCATACACATACCAATCAATAGTTGTGCATTCTGATATGTTTCGTAAGGATACTTCAGATTATGGTATTCAAGCAGTTTGCTAATTGGAGTATTTTGATATTCTGATAAAATATCTTCAGTTGACAGAACAGGAATTAGTTGACTCATAAATTTTCAGATATTAATTGTTGCTGAAAAGCAAAAAAAATAGTTTTACAAATTAATATCCGATATTTACTAAATAATGAAATAGTAACCAAAACATTAATTGTAATTAATAAAGATAGTAAACAACTGTTTTGCCATAAAGGTTTTGTTTTTAATAGATTATTTTAAAAACAAAAATAAAAAGTAAAATTAAGCAATTAAATTAAAAATTACAAATCAATCAGAAACTTCTTAAATCCAGTGCACTTTGTATAATTACAAATTATGAATTAAACTAATAAATTTTAAAAACCCATGCATGTTTACAGGGAGGTTTGGTTTGATACTTATCGTTGATTTTGATTATCATCACATTGGCACCAATATCGGCTCTAACATTATCAGCACCAAGTAGCATTACTTTTGCATTTGCTTTTGGGAAAAAGTTGTTGATTCTTATTTCCAATGGTATCACTTCATCCTGGTCGGCTAAATAAATCAAATACACATCCCCATTTTTACCTTCTGTAAAACAAATTTTACCATCTTTATAAGGTGCCAATGGCTTTGAATTATAAATGGCTTCCCCATTAATCTTCATCCATTCTCCAATTTCCTTCAGACGAACATAAGCGGTATCATCCAGATCACCAGTAGGATCCGGAGCAATATTCAACAGAAAGTTTCCACCTTTAGCCACTATGTCAACCAACAAATGAATAAGTTTATTAGTTGGTTTGTAAGTATCGTTATATACCCACGACCAGCTGTTAGCCATAGTCATACAAGTTTCCCATGGATAAGGCAACGGTTTTTCCGGAATCTGTTGTTCGGGAGTAAGATAATTTTCATATTTCCCATGAACAGAACGATCCACAACCAGTAAACCAGGTTGATTTTTACGAGCCATGGCAGCAATAGCAGGCATATTAATATCCTGATCTATAGCTTTATGTTTTAACCAGGAAATTGATTCTTCGGTTTGTTGTGACAAACTACGAACCCAACCACCATCAAACCACAATATATCAACCTTTCCATAATTCATTGTCAATTCTTCAATCTGATTATAGGTAAACTGCTGGAAACGTTTCCATCTGGCAGGATACTTTGAAGTTTCATAATTAACATTTCTGTCAATTGGTGGAAAATCGGGACACCAATAATCTGTATTATTCCAGTCGGGTTTGCTAAAATAAGCACCAATTCCAAAATCCTGATTTCTAAAAGCGTTAAAAATTTCTTTTGTAACATCTGCTTTTGTATTAATAGAAAAAGGACATTCCTTATCAGTAATCTTATAATTTGTTTGCTTTGTATCGAACATACAAAATCCATCATGATGTTTTGTAGTAAAAACCACATATTTCATACCGGCATCTTTAGCTGCCAAAGCCCATTTTTCGGGATTAAACCTTATGGGATTAAATGAATATTTTAAAGCTTTGTATCGTTTTACGTATTCATTATAATCGGGTAATTTTCGTTTGCACCAATTTTCATCTTCAGGGCAAATAGACCATGATTCAACAACTCCCCACTGACTATAAGCACCCCAATGCATTAACAATCCAAACTTAATATCATGCCACCATTGAAGTTTTTGTAAAACCAGCGTATCAGTCGGAGCAATATAAATACTATCTTCCGATTGAGAAAATGCAGAATTAGCAGCGAAAATGAAAATGATAATAATAAAAATCCGAAATAATCTTGTCATATTGTTTAATGTTTGAATTGCAAAAATAATGTTTTCTGAGCAATTATAAAGTATGATAATTAATGAAATTTATAAAGTTAATAGTTGCATTTAAAAACTAAGGTTCTATTTAATGTTTTTATATAGAAGTTATTGTCAGTAATTAATTGGAAATAATAAATAAAGGATTGAATATATTAGATTAAACCCAATTAATTAATGGAATATATAAACTTAAAAACAAGAGTTTAATATCGATTTTATTGGGTAATTGTAAAATGTTTTCAATCTGACGTTTAATATGACTAAATTTCATTTGTGTACTTTCAAACAAAACCTTAATTTTGTATTCCATTAAATGCAAATGCAAATGCGTATCGAAAAAGATTTCATTGGCACAAAAGAAATTCCAAAAGATGCTCTTTATGGCATACAATCCATAAGAGCTCAGGAAAATTTTCCTGACAATACTCCTTTTAATAAAGTTTGGTATCAATCGGTAGCTCAAACAAAATGGGCTTGTTACTTAACATATAAAAGTTTCAAACAAGCATTGCTTTCCAAATATAAACCCGAAGAACTTCCATTTCCTCTTATATCTGATGAGATAATAGAAGCATTAATAAAT
>CAZYEM010000296.1:4433-4895 GCA_964646395.1 uncultured Bacteroides sp. | reverse complement strand
GAAAATATTTTTAAACGATGGGCATCTTCCACATCAATAATATTGTAACAAATATCATCGGCAGCTTCAACCAGAAAAACAAGCGGATGGCGATAATAGCTGTCGGGATTAATATTGAACTGAATTAAATCGAGGTGATGGGCAATTTTCTCAAAAGTTTGTTTTTCGGAATTAAAAAAACCATATTTTTTTTGATGTATCTTATTTTTATCCTTTTCTGAAATAGATTCACAGGGATATTTTACCAATGTAGCCAATGTGGAATAAGTTAATGAGAAAGGACTTTCCACCCTACCATTAAATTCATGGGTTAGGATTCTGAATGCATTGGCGTTTCCTTCAAAATTGATAAGGTCATGCCATTGCTCTGAAGTTACTTCTTCTTTAATGTTTAAGCTTTTCTCCTTCATGAAGAAATGAGAAATTGATAATTACTTTGGTAAAGAAGTAAATGCACGATAG
>CAZYEM010000296.1:0-4423 GCA_964646395.1 uncultured Bacteroides sp. | reverse complement strand
GAAGAAATGAGAAATTGATTTTTTTCTTTTTTTTCCGAAAGATGGATTTCCCATATCATGAGCCAGACAAACAGTAGCAACAATGTTTCCAATTTCGCTTATTAAATAATTGTCTTTGTATTGGGGCTCATATTTTAGTTTGTTTGCGAAAATATTTCCGAGCGAACGACCTACACTTGCCACTTCCAAACTATGGGTAAGGCGATTATGAACAAATACACTGCCCGGAAGCGGAAACACCTGCGTTTTGTTTTGCAACCGGCGAAATGGAGATGAAAAAATAATGCGGTCATAATCACGTTGAAACTGACTTCGATCATAGTCCTGATTTACCGACTTGCTTTCATTTTCTTTTCCTAATCTTGTAATTGATAATAGTTTGTTCCAATCCATACCTTTGAATGGTTTATTTTCTATATAGTAAATTAAAATCAGTAAACTTTACTTTCTTATAAAATAAAATTTACTTTTTTTTGCAAAAATACAATATTAATTAGTAAGTCTTTAGCTGATTTAGCTCAATCGGCTGATTATGGATACCCGGGTCGGTTAAAATGGAGAAATTCAAAACCCTTATACGCCAGTTTTCGTTATCTATATGACGCTTTCGTTTTGCAATACTACGAAGCAGAATGCCAGCACCAAACATTATTCCACCTGTTTTCAATGTTGAATTAGCTATGATGGGACTTTCATTATTTATCAACCCGTTAAATCCATCTATAACAACATAACCCAATCCACCTTCGATACCTACAAATGAAAAAGCAGAAACCAATCTTCGGAGGGTATAAATATTTTTGATATCGCTATTTTTTACCATATAATAATTTACAACAACAGCTGTATCTCTTATCTGATTTATAATTCCTTTAATTCTCTCTCCATTAATGGTCTTTAATTCAATTCGTTCCCCTACTCTATACTTAATATTATTCACCTTTCCAGGTTTTTCAACCACTAAAATATTTTGTGATATTGCAGAAATAATTATAAATTGCATGATAATCAGAAACATTATCTGTTTCATTATCTTAATTTTATCAATAAAATTAAACATATTGCTTTATTTTAGAAATACTTTGTAAATATATGGTAATTTTGCACTACGTTTTAAAAAAACATAGAATATTTTTATAATATGATGAATCGGTTTTTACAATACATCTATAAACTTAACTGGAAGAAGATATTAATCATAGTGTCCGGCATTTTTGCAGGCTTTGTTATACTGCTTTTTATCTTACGCGGACCGATAGTTAGAAACTTAATAAAAACCAACGTTAATAGTTTTAATGAAACATATAAAGCCGATATGCAAATCGGTGATTTTAGTTTTAGTGGAATTTCCGGTGCATTAATCAAAAACCTAACATTAAAACCCATTGATGGGGACACCTTGCTTAATGTTCAATCGGTTTATGCAAAAGTAAATCTCTGGAAGCTTCTGCTATTTAAAATAAGCCTAACCGATCTGGAATTAATTAATGCGAATATAACTATTGTAAAAAGGGATAGCATAAATAATTACAGATTTTTATTAAAGGATAATAAGCAAAAAGAAGAAAATAATACCACTAAAGAACATGATTATGGCAGAGAAATAAACAGATTGCTCGATGCAGTTTTCTATAAAATACCTTCAAATATTCAGATTGTTAATTTTGGTATAAGTGCAAATACCGACGGACATATTATTACAATGCTTCTTCCTGAATTATTTGTTAAGGAACATGGTTTCAAATCTGGAATTGTATTAAAAGAACAGGAAAAAACAAATTTACTTATGCTGGAAGGTGTTATTGAACCTTCGGACAAAATAGCTAAATTCAAATTATATTCTGCTGATACTTCCAAAGTAAAAATACCTTTTATCGGTTACAAGTGGAACTGGCTATTTGCATTCGACACGGCTCAGTTCAGCTTTGAAGGAAACAGAATGTCTGATGGGAAAAACATTATTAACGGTTCCTCGGCTGTATCAGGTATGCTGATTAATCATCCGCGTATTTCAACTTCAGATGTTTTTCTTAATAATGCTTCCATTAATTATACATTTAATATAGGTAAAGATTATTTTGAACTCGACAGTGCATCTGTAGTGGTTTTCAACAGACTTACCTTTAATCCTTATGCTTGTTATCGTCCTCATCCAAGCCGTCACGTTACCCTAAAACTGCACAAAGAGCGTTTTCCAACCCAGGATTTGTTTGAATCATTACCTCAGGGTTTGTTTTTCAATTTGGAAGGTATTAAAACCAAAGGCGATTTATCCTATAATCTGGATTTTTTTGTTGATATAGACCATCCCGATTCTATCGTATTCGAATCGGATTTGAAACGATATAACTTTAAAATTGAAAGTTATGGAAATACCGACTTACGTAAAATGAACACTGACTTTCTTTATACTGCTTATGAAAAAGGAGAACCTGTAAGAAGTTTTATTGTTGGACCCGAAAACCCTAATTTTAAACGATTAGACGAAATTTCTCCCTATCTTAAAAATACAGTATTAATATCAGAAGATGGTGGTTTTTTCTGGCATAGAGGATTCCTGCCAGAATCTTTTAAAGCATCAATCACCAAAAATATTAAAACCAAAAGGTTTGCTCGTGGCGGAAGCACTATTAGTATGCAATTGGTGAAAAATGTTTTTTTAAAACGCAATAAAACGGTTGCACGCAAATTAGAGGAAGCATTAATTGTTTGGCTTATAGAAAACAATGGACTCACATCAAAAGACAGAATGTATGAGGTTTACCTCAACGTAATTGAATGGGGTCCGATGATTTATGGTGTAAATGAGGCTGCTCATTTTTATTTTAATAAAGATGCATCCAAGCTAACGTTAGCCGAATCCCTGTTTTTGTCGAGCATGATTCCTCATCCAAAATGGTTTAGGTATTCATTTGATGAACAGGGAAATTTAAAACCATTTTTGGCCGATTATTATAATTTTGCTTCAAATCGTATGCTAAAAAAAGAGATGATTACACAAGAGGATTTCGACAATCTGAAACCTGAAATAGAACTGAAAGGACCAGCAAAAGCTTTGATAATTAAAACAGATTCAATACCAACAGATAGTCTTGAACTTGAATTGTTAAGGTTTTAATACCTGTAAGGAAAACAAGACTTATTTGAGTTCAGTTAAAATTTTATTTAAAAACAAAAACAACAAACATACCATGAATATAACAGCCGGAAAAACTGACAAAATTATAGATATTTTGCTGGAAGAATTTGGAACAGCCTCTAAAACCAAGGTAAGAAAACTGATTTCAACCGGATGCATCCGTTGTAACGGGAAAATTGTTAAACGTAGCGAAACAATTATCAATGAAGGTGATAGTATTGAATATACGAAATACAAAGAAGATGTAAATAAAGTAAGATCACCCTACCCTATTCTGTTTGAAGACGATTATCTGGTTGCTATAAACAAACCTGCCGGAGCATTAATGCATGGAGAAACAGGCAAAAACAATCTGTCGGTATTAAAAGCCATGAACCAATATATAAAGGAAAGTTCAAGAGGAAAAAAACATGCTATAATTATTCATCGCCTCGACAGGGAAGTTGCCGGAATTGTAATAATGGCAAAAACGGAAGAGGTTTTGGCAAGCATGAAAGATAACTGGAAAAACACAGAAAAACTTTATTTTGCTTTAACAGAAGGTGCTCCAACTGTGGATGAAGGTACAATTACCAGCTGGATTGCCAATGATTTTGAACAAAAGGTAAAATCAGTACCCGAAGGTACACCCGAAGCCAAACTTGCAATTACACATTACCGGGTGTTGGAAAAATTTGATAAAAACACTTTATTAGAGGTAAGATTGGAAACCGGACGCAAGAACCAGATCCGTTTGCATTTTTCGGAAATGGGTTGCCCAATAGTTGGAGATAGACGATATGGAGCCGATGCTACATTTGTAAGACAAATCCGTCTGTTTGCCTTTAGCCTTACTTTTACACATCCGATTACCAATGAAAAGGTAATAATAGATTTATCAATGCCTCATTATTTCCTTAAATTAAAGGAAGCAGACGAAAAATATAAATAAACCTTAAATCCAGCAGATTCATTATTATTATCATCGAATCCCGAATCGTGCCAACGGGATAAATTATACATATTCTTATAAAACAACCATAAGAAAACAAAAATTTGCAACTATTTATTAATAAAGCATTAATTAAAACCTTTGATAATTTCAGGGTATATAAAAAGTTTTATTTAAAGTTAAGCATTTACTTTAAAATTCTTATGCGTTATGCTAAAACTAATTATAAATCAGTTCATTTTCAGACAGAATAATAGTCAATTGCAAAGATGATATGGTTAATGGAGCAATGGTTAATTGAAAAAATAAACTACTCTGATTTGGTATTAACTTTACATTAGTCATTAACGTTA
>CAZYEM010000295.1:4623-4906 GCA_964646395.1 uncultured Bacteroides sp. | reverse complement strand
TCAATGGTAAAATTATATGGCTTAAAGAACCGAATGATAAGGAAACCGGAAAAGCAAAGAAAGATAAACACAATCCGGATACAAAACTAAAAGAACGTGCCATAATCGGATTAAATGTAGTTAGCAGTTTCAGATTCAATGGGAGCGATGAATGGGAAGATGGTGTAATCTATGATGCCAAATCAGGGAAAACCTATAATTGCTACATCAACTTTGAAACCAAAGACAAAATAAAAGTAAGGGGTTATATTGGCAAATCGTGGATGGGTTTGGGAAGAACTAC
>CAZYEM010000295.1:0-4613 GCA_964646395.1 uncultured Bacteroides sp. | reverse complement strand
TTATAAAGTTCTTAAAGTTATAAAGTTTGTAAAGTTATAAAGTGGGTTTAAGATACTGTAAATTTGCTGATAAATAGTGAATAGTAATATAATGAATTCAACAATAGTAAATAGTATTTCGGTTAGTAATCTGAGTAAATCATACAGCAATATTCTGGCTATAAATAAGCTGAGTTTTGAAATAAAAAAAGGCGAGCTTTTTGGATTTATAGGACCGGATGGAGCAGGAAAAACCACACTTTTCAGAATACTTACCACGCTTTTGCTTCCCGATAGTGGAAATGCATCGCTTTGCGGCTTAGATGTGGTGAAAGATTACAAAAAAATCAGGCAGATTATTGGTTATATGCCCGGAAAATTTTCTTTGTATCAGGATTTATCTGTTGAGGAAAACCTTACTTTCTTTGCTACTATTTTTGGAACTACTATTGAAGAAAACTATGAATTAATAAAAGAAATATATGTGCAGATAGAGCCTTTCAGGAAACGGCCTGCCGGAAAACTTTCCGGTGGAATGAAACAAAAACTGGCTCTCTGTTGCGCAATGATTCACAAACCGGAAATTCTGATTTTAGATGAACCCACAACCGGTGTTGATGCAGTTTCACGTAAGGAATTCTGGGAAATGCTTCGCAAACTGAAAGATAGCGGTATAACTATCATTGTTTCTACTCCTTATATGGACGAAGCAAGCTTATGCGATCGTGTGGCTTTGATGCAGGGTGGTAACATTATGTCAACTGATAAACCCGGGAATATTATCAAACAGTTTGATATTCCTCTTTATCGTGTTAAAACCGAAAATATGTATCAGTTGATGCAAGATTTCAAAGCCTGGGAAATTACAGAAAGTGCTCATCTTTTCGGTCAGTTTGTGCATCTTACGTTGCACGACGGAAACAGTACTGCCATTAATGATTTTCTAAACAAAAAAAATCATCAGGGTATTGAAATCAATGTGATTACGCCAAATATTGAAGATGCGTTTATGCGTTTAATGGCAAATAAATCAAAATAGATGACAACAGAATTTCATAATAATAAAGTTAAAAACGCTGAGGTTGAAAAGCTAACTAATGCTGAAACCGTTATTAAAGTAAAGAATCTGTATAAGAAATTCGGAGATTTTGTTGCCAATGATAACTTAAGTTTTGAAGTTTATAAAGGAGAAATTTTCGGGTTTCTGGGTGCTAATGGTGCTGGAAAAACTACAGCAATCCGTATTTTGTGCGGATTATCGAAGCCAACTTCCGGTGAATTGAATATCGCCGGTTATGATGGCTACAAAGACACCGAAAAAATAAAGAAAAGCATTGGCTATATGAGCCAGAAGTTTTCTCTTTACGAAGATTTGACGGTTATTGAAAATATTCGTTTTTATGGAGGAATTTATGGATTATCAAGGAAAGAAATAAGGATAAGAACAGAAAAATTAGTTAAAAAACTTAATCTTGAAGAAGTTAAAGACAAATTAATTAAAGACTTACCGTTGGGTTGGAGGCAAAAGCTCGCTTTTTCGGTTGCCATACTTCACGAGCCTAAAATTGTTTTTCTTGACGAACCAACAGGAGGCGTTGATCCAATTACCCGCCGTCAGTTCTGGGATATGATATACGAAGCTGCTAATAATGGAATTACGGTTTTTGTTACAACACATTATATGGATGAAGCTGAATACTGCAATCGTGTTTCGATAATGGTTGATGGCAAAATTGCAGCACTCGACACACCCGATGGTTTGATGAAAACATTTTCGGTACATAATATGGAGGAAGTGTTTTTAAAACTGGCAAGAGGAGCAAATAATAATGAATGATGAATTACTTCAAAAACTTTAAGAACTTTATAACTTTAAGAACTTTATAACTTTAAGAACTTTATAACTTTAAAAACTTTAAAAACTTTATAACTTTAAGAACTTTATAACTTTAAAAACTTTATAACTTTATAACTTTAAAAACTGATAAATGAAAAGATTCAAAGGTTTTGTAATAAAAGAATTTTATCACATTTTCAGAGATTACCGAAGCATGGTAATTTTGTTTGGAATGCCATTGGTTCAGATTCTTTTATTTGGATTTGCCATTACCAACGAAATCAATAATGCAGGCATTGCCATTCTCGATAATTCCAAGGATGCAGTTACTCATAAGATAACCAACAAATTGCTTTCGTCAGGATATTTTAAGCTTGAGGCAAACTTATCGGATTACAAAGAAATTGAGCCAAGTTTTAGGAAAGGAAAAATTAAGCAGGTAATTATTTTCGAAAATAACTTTGCCAAGAAACTCGAAACCGAGAAAAAGGCCAATATCCAGATAATTGCAGATGCTTCCGATCCAAATACTGCAAGCTTACTAAGCTCTTACACAACCAATATCATCAATAATTATCAGATTGAAATGATGCAGAATCAAGAACTTCCCATGCAGATAAATCCTGAAGTAAAAATGCTTTACAACGAAGAACTTAAAGGAGTTTTTATGTTTGTTCCCGGAACCATTACTATTTTGCTGATGCTTATTTCGGCAATGATGACTTCCATTTCCATCACCCGCGAAAAAGAACTCGGTACTATGGAAATCCTGTTGGTTTCGCCGCTTAAGCCATTGCAAATTGTGATAGGAAAAGTTGTTCCTTATGTTTTTATTTCATTTATGATAGCTGTAATTATTCTAGTTTTAGGCTTTTGCGTTTTCGGAATGCCTGTACAAGGCAGCCTGTTTTTGCTTTTAGGCGAATGTTTCCTCTTTATTATCATGGCACTCTCGCTCGGAATTCTTATTTCAACCGTAACCCAAACCCAACAAACGGCCATGATGATTTCTATGTTTGCACTTATGTTGCCTACCATTTTACTTTCAGGTTTTATTTTCCCAATTGAAAATATGCCTTTACCATTACAAATATTCAGCAATATTGTTCCTCCCAAATGGTTTATTATCATTATCAAAAACATTATGCTCAAGGGTGTTGGCTTAGGTTATATCTGGAAAGAAACGCTAATCCTTTTAGGAATGACTCTCTTTTTTATTGCACTTAGCGTGAAAAAATTTAAGATTCGTTTAGGATAAAAACAGTTAAAATGAAAATCATACTCTTTATATTACAAAAAGAATTTATACAGATATTTCGCAACAAAACCATGTTGCCTATTATATTTGTATTGCCAATGGTGCAATTATTAATACTTTCGTTTGCCGCTACTTTTGAAATGAAAAGTATTAAAATCCATATTGTCGACATGGATAAAACACCACAATCGCGCGAAATGATCAGCAAATTCAAAGGAAGTAAATTCTTTACGATAGTTAATTATTCCGATGCATACAAAATTGCCGAAAATGATTTGAAAACAAATAAAGCTGACGTTATACTTCAGATTCCTCAACATTTCGAGAAAATCTTAATAAAAGAAGATAAAGCTTCCGTTCAGTTAACTATTAATGCAATTAATGGAAGTGCCGCCGGACTGATAAATGCATATACATTTTCCATTATCAAGGATTTTAACCGCAATGTATTGATGGATATTTACGGACAAAAACTCGAAATGCCCATTCAAACTACTTCGTCTTTCTGGTATAACCCACAGCTTGATTACAAAATTTATATGGTTCCCGGAATATTGGTTTTATTGGTTACCATTATCGGAATGTTTTTATCGGCAATGAATGTGGTAAGAGAAAAGGAAATAGGTACTATCGAACAGATTAATGTAACTCCCGTTCATAAATATCAGTTTATTGCCGGCAAACTTATTCCATTCTGGATAATAGCTATGTTTGAACTTGCGTTTGGTTTGCTTTTCGCTAAACTGGTTTTCTCCATACCAATTATTGGAAATCTAAGCACAGTATTTGCTGTGGCAAGTGTATATATATTGTCTGTTCTGGGAATAGGATTATTTATTTCAACTATTACCAATACCCAACAACAAGCCATGTTTATTGCCTGGTTTTTTATGATGATTTTTTTACTGATGAGCGGTTTGTTTACCCCCGTTGAAAGTATGCCTGATTGGGCACAAAAACTGAATATTATAAACCCGATAGCCTATTTTATAAAAGTAATGCGAATGGTTCTGCTAAAAGGATCAGGTTTTGGAGATGTTATCAATCAATTTATTGCATTGGTAATTTATGCAATAGTATCCTTAACTTTAGCAGTAAAGATGTATAAAAAGAAATCATAATCTTTAGATTTCTGGTTTTTAACCGCAAAGTAAGGGGAGTTTTAAAGTTTGTAAAGTTTATAAAGTAAAAGTGCCTTGAGTACTTATAAATATTTATGAGTACTTAAAGCTATTTGTTATTTTCAATTCATATATTCATTTTAATAAGTTATTCATTCATTTTTCTTCATTAACAATTAACAATTAACCATTGATAATTAGCGAAGCGCTGCTCTCTCCCACTACCACTTTATACAATCCTTTTTTATAGGTTCTGGTATCTAGGGTAGTTTGGCTGCTGCCTTTGGGTAGTTTTTCTTCATATATGAGTTGCCCCAGTGTGTTGTATAGTTGCAGCATTATGTCTTTTTCTGCTGTTGGGTAGCTTATGGTAGCTTGGGTAGTAGCCGGATTGGGATAAACCCTCAGCCCTCCATAC
>CAZYEM010000294.1:0-4910 GCA_964646395.1 uncultured Bacteroides sp. | reverse complement strand
GATGGCAACACAGCCAGCCGCAAACCTCAAGTCAACGAAAGCGCCCTTGTAGACCACTTGGCGGCAATCGAGGCATCTACCGACCAAGATCAATTAAAAGCCGCCTACAAAGCCGCTTATGCCGCTTGCAATGGTGATTCTGAATGGCAAAAGAAAGTGATTGCAGCCAAAGACAAAGCAAAGGCCAAATTATGAAAACATATGAGGATGAAGAATTCGACCGCATCACCCATGAAGCGGAAATGAAAAGTGGTCAACCCTATCACTACGATGTATTTGTCTCACCCTCACAGCGCAATCAAGTGCTTGAGGAAGTGGCAAAAGAAATAGAAAAAATGACAGCGTTTGGCAAAGACACTATTGGCAGTTTTACAGCATACATAAGGGGTATGAAAAAATGATTGAACTTATTGCCGCATTTATTGTTGGATGGATGTTAAGACCATTGGGAGATGTGTTTTTTTTCATATTGAATAACGCTATCAAAGCAACCATAAAGGATAAAAAATGATTGAAATGATGGATCAAGGATCGGAAGAATGGTTCACCATTCGCATTGGCAAAGTCACCGCTTCCCGAGTGGCTGACGTTATCGCCAAGACAAAGACAGGTTACAGCGCAAGCCGTGACAACTACATGGCTCAGTTGATCTGTGAACGCTTGACAGGTTTAAAAGGTGAGAGTTTCACCAACGCTGCCATGCAACACGGCACAGACACAGAACCCCTTGCCAGAGCCGCTTATGAGGCCCTCAAAGACGTTTTAGTTGATGAGGTGGGGTTTGTACCACATCCCACAATTGAGATGGCTGGTGCTTCTCCTGATGGGTTGGTGGGTGAGGATGGCCTCTTAGAAATAAAAGCGCCCCAGACAAATACACATATTGAAACTTTGCTCAGTCAATCAGTGCCAGGCAAATACAACACCCAGATGCAATTCCAGATGGCTTGCACAGGGCGGCAGTGGTGTGATTTTGTCAGCTTTGACAATCGCCTACCTGAGATGCTTCAGTTGTTTGTGACAAGAGTCCCACGGGATGAAGTGTTTATCAGACTAATTGAAGCGGAGATTGTCCAATTCATTGCTGAACTGGATGACAAAATCAATAAACTTATGAAAGTAAAAAATGTCTAAACTCTACGAAATTACCATTGTTTCAGGTAAATACAAAAACAAAGATGGTGTGGAGAAATCCCGCTACCAAAACATAGGCTCGATTATTGAGACCAAGAATGGCCCGATGCTCAAACTTGACATGATTCCACTTATAGATGGTGGATGGAACGGCTGGGCATACATGAATGAACCAAAGCCCAAAGACGATTACAAGGGCTTGCCAAAAGACGAGGAAGACATCCCATTTTGATTAACAGGGGCATTGCCCCTAACAAGGAGAAATCATGGACTATAAAGACGCATTTAAGAAAATTTTCGCCATGCCCGAATTCCCAAGAGTCAGGGCAAATGATCCCCTAACATCGTTTCAGGCAGCCGATTCAATCAAAGAATCAGCCACCCAACATCACCAGAGAATCTTTGAATGTCTCCAAATACACGGGCCTTTGGGCAAAGATGGCATATCGGCCTGTACCAATCTGGACAGCAATCAGGTTGCCAGGCGGCTCAACGAAATGAAAATAATGGGTTTGATTGAACTGACAGGCAACACAGTCAAATCCAACTCAGGCAGAAGTGAAAGAGAGTGGCAATGTACCCAATCGAATTAGGCGGCAATCAGCCTGTTCACAGATTACGAACTTGTAATAAATGTGATGTGACCAAACCGCCAGAGGGAGGGGTTGATATGGGACACAAATGGATTTGCCAAACTTGTTGGATCATGCGTTTGACAGGCAAACATTTGCGCCAGAACTCAACTGAAAAATAAGGCTCTTTCGTCAATTCTGCGCTTTTGTAAACCCTTGAGAACTTTGCCGCCAGCCATGCAGTACTTTAGAAGTTCCTCGGCAGCGCCCTCCATGTCTCCCCTAAGTACCTTTTGGCGCAGGGTTGACCTCTGGAGAGTGCCAAGCCCTACATTGAAAGAAAATGAAACCAGTGCGTCAAACTGTCCTTGAGTAAGAGGCACAGGACAATAAGTAGCCACGCCTTTCTCAAACCTAGTAAGGTCTGCCCTAAGTATTGCATCTACTTCCTCCATTGAGTGTTTTCGCATGGCCTCTGGCGGTGGAACAAAGGCATCCCGCTGATCGATCTTGAGTTTGCCTTGCTCTGGAAACATCACATGACCAACCCCTACAGTCCACAGCTTTGCAGGGCATTTATAGGGATTCTGCCTCACGCCCTCGTGATGCATCACCATCTTGATAGCTTTAGGGCTGATGTTCATTTGCCAAATGCCCGACCACCAAAGTGGAAAGCAATGATTGAGGCAAACAGGGCTTGGGTGTCAGAGTCCCACAACATCTCAGCCAACTCGGTAAATGGAACACCACGATTCCAACCATAAGCAAACAGGCCAATATCAATAAACAACAAAAGGAAAAAGAACCCGTAAGTAATGACAGGGCGAACACTTGCTCTAAGGTTTTTCATCCATGTGGATGTTCCCTCATTCAAACTTGTGTCATGGGCATAGAGGGCTTGCATTTCAGCCTGTTGAGCACCAATCAGCACCTGAGTGGTATTGGCTGCACTCTCTGTAGCCAGTTGCTCAGACTTGATGTGTTCAATGCGCTCTTGTGCTTCAAAGCCTGCTTTTCGCAGTTCCAGCTCACGGGTGATCTGCATCTGGGCAAGGTTTAACTCATGCTTCTTGTCTTGCCGATCTTGGAAGAACTCCAAAATTTTAGGCAAGCCGCCCATCAAAAATGAGATTAAGGTTGAAAGTAGTGTCAGCATAATGATCCTTTACTGTTTGCTTTTACTGAGCATGGTTGCCGCAATTTCCATCATGGTTCTTGTCACCTGAATGTCGGTAGGTTCATTATCCCACCCCACAGTAATCTGACCAACAAATCTGCTTGGGTCAGGTGGAATGCTTATTCGGCAAGTGTAGGTAACTCCCTTGGCAATATACCAAAGGCCCATCTCGGATTGCGCTGCACGATATTCACCGCAGGGTATCTCTCCAGCCATCAGCTTTACCACATCAGCGTTGTTGGCTGCATTTTGAGTAAACAGCCCAACATCAAGCCCATCATTGGTTTTGTCTCTACCCTCTTTGGTGTAAGCACGATATAACACCCGTGTTCCAAACATAGGGTTTACTTTGAACACAGCAATAATGGTGGCATTGGTGGTTTTGAACAAGTGGGAGACAGCATCCTCCACTCTGTCCTCGACAATGCTTGGCATCTTCTTGGATTCTTTATATGCCCCCATCAGCAGTTCTTGATTCTGCCAAATAAAGTAACCAGAGAAAGTAAACACCGCCATCAGTATCAGCGCAAACAGCTTGAACGGGCTATCCACATAGGACAGCACCTTGCTCAATACGTCTGATGGCTTTTCTTCACTCATTTACCGCCCACACCTATTGACTGCACAAAACGCAAACAATTCGTACAAGCCAAACGCAAACATCATCAAAACAAAAGCACCTGCTGTAAGACCAGCCGCTATTTCAAGTTCTTCTTGTGCTTTTTCTTTGCGTTTCTTTTCTTCTGCTTTGGCTTGTCTAGCAAGGTGGGCATCTTCCCTGTCCATCTCAGCCGACCGAGCTTTAATCTTGTTCCATACGTCTACGTTGCCTGTCTGCATATAGATCAACTGCAACTCAGCCTCTAGTTTGGCTGTCTGCATCAGCGTGTTTTCTATCTGCATCGCCAACGCAAAGTTGGACTTATTGCCAGACCGCTTGGCTTCAACCATCGCTTTGGTCGCAACGCTCTTAGCGTCAAACATACGACCGACCATCACGCCTAGGCCACCTAGGTCGTTTGCCACCTGTGCGGCTTTCTTCACAAGCCCTATGGCACTTTGTAAACCCGCTAGGGCTGTTATGGGGTCAATCATTTCCTTACAACCTTTACCCATTCAAGGCAAACAACCTTCCGGTTGTAAACATCACCTGTCCACGCCCACCTCACGCAACGGTACTCGACTTTTTCTGAAGTTCCTGCTAACAGAAACAATGGCAAAAGAAGCCAAAGCATCCATTGCTCACAAGCCTATGATTTTTTTGACCAATTCGCCAGCAAAGCCTGGCCCGAGCAACACAGCCGCAATCACCACATAAAGTAAATACTCAATGCGGGTCATGCGCTGTGAACCTGATTCAAACGACTTTTCAATGGCGGTGTACCTCTCAGCACATACTGCCTCATGAACCGCCAGCCGTGTGTCGGTATCCTCAAGCATTAAATGCCCTCGCCCTGCACGATATAGACCGTAGAGGCGGCAGAAGCCAAGCCACTAAAGAATGATTCACGCTGGAAGCGCAAGACCTCAACAGCACCAGGAGCTAAAACGATGGCGGCAGTAGGTGAACCAGCAGTGGGCGCAACAGCGTTTGCCGTAGCGATTGCAGCCGTGCTTCCAACGCCCAGAAACACCGTGTTGGAACTGATGTTGACGATACGATACTGCCCTGTGCCTTGACCATCAAAGCGTGAATCAACAAGCGCCTGAACGCCAGTAGGGGCAGAAGAAGCAGCTGGAATAACAACTGTTTGACCAAGGGGTGCAAATGCGATTTGTGAATTAGAGGCCATCTCAGACTCCTTGTGCAGCTTGTGCTGCTTGGTAGGCCGCAATTACTGCGGGTGTGTGGATAGATGCGGCAATGGCTTGCACTTTAGCATCTTCACCACTTACGTCAGCACCAGGCGCTACAACGTGGCGATGAAAATTGCTACTGATTTCCTTGCCATCTTCTTTGATAGCGGTTTTAGTGCGAACTTGAAGTAAGCCGTTTTCAATGACTTCAATCAGATCAACAGAGATAA
>CAZYEM010000293.1:0-4958 GCA_964646395.1 uncultured Bacteroides sp. | reverse complement strand
ACATGTATTCAATATGGTTATATAAAATGGGTTGATTCATCAGATAAGCTGAATACAGTTTTTTAGTATTCTTTAATCTTCCCATTTGTTCGAGACCTGCTATTCTGTATTTTATGTAATTGTTCAGATAAGAATTATTCGATTTTCCCAGCGATACATTAATTCTGATTTGCAACGAATCAATTTTTCCTTTGTCGCGTCTTTGATAAATGGCATTAAAGTTTTTTATTACAAAATCGTTGTATAATACATTAAATTTAGATATTTTCTGATTTAAATCATTGGTGTCATTAATATTAACATCAAGCTCAAGTTTCTTTTTTGAAAGAAATGGACTTTCTTTTTCATCATCCTTGTAGTTTTGTTGTAAAATATTGATATTATATGTTTTGCCTGGCTCCAGATATATATCACCTTTTAAATATCCAATCTGTAATTGAGCATAAATTACTTCATTAATTGAAGTTTTTAATTTAAAATGTCCATTTGAATCGATGATACATTCATCCATTTTTTTTTGCAGATCTGAAATATAATCGGCTGATGTAATGAGTTTTATTTTTAATCCTTCGGCACCAATTGCATTTCCATTAATGGTGGTATTTTGTCCGATTGTATTTACAATTGACCAAAAAAACAAAAATAATATGGAAATTGTATATCGCATAGTATCAGTAAAACGCAACAGTGATTTTAATATTGTAATGTCAGCTTTTTTTTACAAAAATACGATAAATAAACAGAATTTTGAATAATATTTGTAAATAGCTTATATTGAATAAGTAGTATTATAGAAAATGTGTTTTACAAAAAGCAGCTTTCGTTTTTTTATGTCATATTTATATGTGAGTAATTTACTTTACAATAATTTCATCTACAAATATCCATGATTTATTTCCTTTATAGGCATGCCATTGAGGAAGAAATTTTATGTTGGTTAGTTTTAATTTTACATACCTGGTTTGTGTGTTGTTTACCTGAAAATTAAATGTATTGATATCTAATTTTTCTCTTAGTTCCGGATCTGGCTTTTTTTCATCAGCAAATGCATAATTGATACCATCTTTTGAAAACATACATACAATGGAAACCGGATGAAGTATCCAAACATCAGGCTTATGCAGTGTACTTATATAAATTTCATTAATTTTCTGAATACTGTCTAAGTCAATAATAATTTCTGCATCAATAGCTTCCCAGCCCAGCCAGTTTATTTTGTAATCTTCTGTTCCTCTTACACCATTGGTAAGTAATTGAGCTCCCATACCAGTATATTTTGGGTCAGAATCTGGCTTGCAACTCACTTTTTTCTTAAATGCAAGATTTCCTTCCACCTGAACATCAATTGATCGCAAAGTACTGTTATAAAAAAACTCAGGTGTAAGACCTTTTTCATTTAATGTATTGATAGAATCGTTTTTACACAATGAATAAAAATCTTCGAGCATTTTGTTCATTTCTGGTTTCTGGATATATTTCCCATTTACTTCCTTATACCAACCTCTTTTGCCGAATAAATCGGTTTTGGCTATTTCAATTGCTGAATATATTATAGGTAATCGGGCTGCTTTAACTCTTCCCAATATATCAGGGTTTAAGATTACCGATTTCTCAGCCTTATCAAATAGTTCATTATACTTTAGCATATTACTTTCTGATAAAATATTATTGGCCAACCAAACCGGATTTCCATAAATGTCAAGCTTTACATCATGTAATTTACATTCGCTATGCAATAAATCAAAATACTGACGGATAAATGGAGCTGCATCGCCATAGTAACCAATCATAAAATCATTTATTATATCCTCAGCATTTGCATTTGGATTCCACAATAGTTTGGTTAGCAAATATGATTTCAATTCGCCGAAATTCTCACTATGTTTAATATTACATTGTTGAAAATGAGCTACCACATTATGTTTGGTGAAAAACTGGATATTGGGTTGAAGGGTATGATACAACGGAAATGGTCCGAAAGAACTGGAGAATTGAGTTTCGTAATCCCAAAGCATTATTTTATTGGTAATTTTGCCCCATTCTGTTATTTCTTTTACAAATTCTGCACTTGTAGGATCTGTTTCTATAGGTTTGCTGCGGTTAAGTTCTATCGAACAGAGAGTAATCATTACATTATCCAATGGTTTTGTTTTCAATGGAGGCTTGCGGGTATATTGATAGGCTAATGTGGTTATAATTTTATCGGGGAAGTTTTTGGCAACTTCATTTACAAATCTTACCATCAAGCCGGATGGAGATCCTTCTTCTTTGTCAATAGCTTTGCATTTATCACACTCACAGTTATAGTAGTTATCGCTCTGACTGACTGACCATAATTTTATTTTAGGATGATTGGCTATTTGTGTTTTTAAGTCTTCAATAGTAATCCTTAATACATCAGGATTCGACAAACAATATTGTCCGAAAGGAACACGAGCTCCGTTAATTAGTGAGAAATATTCGGGATGTTCGGCAAAATATTTTTCAGAAGGAATAATTCGTGGCAATGTATGAACAAAATATCCGCGATAATTTCCATCATTCCATACATCCTTGGTATCAATGGTTTTTCTGAATAAGGTATATAACGAATCTTTTGCAAACTCACCGTTTACTATTCTAATATCGGCAGGTGGAATTTGAGTATCATCAATTTGTGGTATTGTTATTGTTTCTTTATTTGGAATATATTCTACTGAAGGTGAATATTTTCGGTAGAGGAGATAATCTTCCAGAAATCCGGTTACTCCATAAATTATTCCTTTTCCTGAACCTCCCAATATCAGAAGTTTTTCGCCATTTGTATAAAGATAATATCCGTCTTCCTTTAAGGTTTTTCTTTTATTACTGATTATTTCATCTTTTGTTCGGTTGGTTAAGCCGATTAGAATTTCCTGAGTTTTCGATTTTTTACTGTCATCGATAATTGGGAGTTCGCAATTGGATATTTTTCTGATATAATCCTGCAGTAATTTTGCTGCTGTTTGTTCATAATTACTTGCATTTTTAGGAATAATTATTCGGTAATCGCTCTTACTTTTATTTACAATTGTGATGTTTTGTGCATAACTTATATTCAGACAGAATATAAGTAACCCGGAAATTAAAAGTTTTTTTATCATTGTATTACATAATTTATAATGCAAAGATAAAATATTTAGTAAAATATTATATATTCTTTCTTGCATACTGTAATATTGATTTTATTTGTTTGTAAGATAATATTAAGTCTTAACATATTCATAATTAGTAATATGTTTTTATTAATTTGAAAAAATGAGGTAATAATTAAAGTTGATATAATACAATAGCAATTTATTTGAATGGTTTTTAAAAAGACTTTACTGTAATTTTCATCAAAGGATAACTGAATATTCGATTTTAGATATTATTTGTAGTATTTTTGTAAATGATATTAATTGTATAAAAGTAGTTCTGGAAATTAGATTTTATTTTAAACTAGATTTTAAACATAAGATCCGATACATCAGAAAATATATGAAATTAATATTTTTATAAAAAAACAATTTTAGAAGTCACGTTAATTATACTTTTAATGTTTTCTATATTAATTATTTAATTTTAGATTTCCTTTTTGATTTAAGGTAAAAAAAAGCAGTAGATTCACTTATAATTTGAATTTGTTTTATTTAAACAATTAAAAATCAAAGTAATGGAAACAAAGATTATTAAAGGAGATTTAATCAAAGATAAAATCTTCATGGAAGTTAAGAGTGAAATTGAAGCACTTCAGATAATTCATAAAAAAAAGCCGGGTATTGCTTTTATAGGCTTTTCAACAGCTCCATTATCTAAATACAATATACCGTTTCATGTGCAGTTGGCACAAGCCGCAGGGTTTAATGTTTTTCAGGATTTTAGATCAGATGAAACTTCAGAGGATGATATGTTTCAATTAATTGACAAGCTTAACGTTGATGAAGATATACATGCAATTGTTATTTTACAACCATTACCTACACATCTAAATCCAATAAGAATTGTTAACAGAGTAAAACCAGAAAAAGAAGTTGAAGGTTTTCATCCTCAAAATATGTTGAGTACTTTAATTCCTGATATTCAATCAGAAATATATCCAATGTGTTTGCCTACAGCATTATTTGAAATGATAAAGGAAACACAAATAAAGTTTAAAAGAGATCAGGAATGGGTATTTGTTCTGGATGATGAATTTGTTGATAATTCATTAACTTTAATGGTAGTTAAGTCATCTGCTTCCAAAGTGGTTCCTCACGATAGTACTTTTACAATTATCAATAAAAGTTCAAAAAATTTAATAGATACATGCAAACGTGCTGATATTTTAGTAGTCGTAAGTAAATTTCCTGAATATATTAAGGCTGAATGGCTAAAGGAAGGTGTTGGTATTATTGATATATATTCCAATCTGGTAAAAGAAATTCATAGTAAGGATGATCCTGGTAAAATGATCCCAATAATAAGAGGTGGAGTAAACCTTGAATCAGTAATTGGTAAAGCCGATTTTATTTTGCCGATTCCGGGTGGTTTAATGACAGTGGTGCTTTCATTATTATTAAAGAATGCTTTAACTGCTTTTAAAAATAGCATAAAGAATTAGTGTTATTATAAATTATAAAGACGTAAAATCCGCAAGTCGTCTTATGATTAATCGAACAGTATCAGTTAAATCAACTATATAGTTTTAAGTTATCTGATGACTTTCAAGGTGTTAATTATACGTTTGTGGGGAAAAGTAAAATTAATAATATATTTTATTCAAAACTAATAAAGGAATAAGAATCTATAAATCTAAAACTATGAAAAAGATTATTTTAATGATACTGATTTTTGCAGTATATGGATGTGGTAGTACGCATTATTATTGGCCTACAACTCAAAACGTTCCGCTTTTTAAAGAAAAGAATGAGTTAATGGCATCTTTTGGATATAATAATTTAGGTAATGTCAACAATTTA
>CAZYEM010000292.1:0-4983 GCA_964646395.1 uncultured Bacteroides sp. | reverse complement strand
TAAATTCACCTGTAACTCTGATACTTCGTTTCATGCCTTGCATTTCAATAGCACCACCTGAGATGGTGAGATTTTCTGATGCAATTGCTCTGTCAATATCGTTTAAAGTAACACTTGCGGCCTGCATTTTATACATATTTACATCAATATGTATTTCGCGGTCTAAGGCACCTACTATATCAACCCGGGTAATTTCTTTAAGTGATTCTATTTCATCCTGTAAAATATCGGCATATTTTTTTAGTTTATCTAATTCAAAATCACCGGAAATATTGATATACATAATGGGCATTTCTGATAAATCCACATCCATTACCGAAGGATCTTTTAATAAATTATTCGGTAAATCAGGTTTCGATTTATCTACAGCATCTTTTACCTTTTGCTTTGCATCAGCAACTTCCACTGTGGTATTAAATTCAACAATTATTGAAGAAAAATCCTGTATGGAATTGCTGGTAATTTTTTTGACACCTTTTATTGATTTTAAGTTTTTTTCTATCGGACGAGTAACTAAGTTTTCCATATCAGTAGGCGAAGTACCCGGATATATTGTTGTTACAATCATTTTGGGAATTACAAGCTCGGGAAATTGCTCTTTAGGGATTGAATTATAGCTCATTATCCCGAAAATAGCAATAATTACCGACAAAACATAAATGCTTGTTTTATTGTCAATTGCCCAACTGGTTCCGAAAAACTCTTTTAATTTTTCATTTTTCATAGTTATAGAAGTTTTTTAAGTTATAATTTAATGGTTTCTCCATCTTCCAGATTCTGGTATGCTGTAACAATTATTTGATCACCAGCTTTTAAGCCTTCATTTATTTCAACATTTCCATTGTAATTCTGTCCGCTTTTAATTACACGTTTTTCAGCAATTTTTTTGTTTCCTTTGTCAACAGCTATAAAAATAAATTCACCGCTTGCATCTTTTTGTATAATACTTACAGGAATTACAATAGCATCTTTCTTTTTGTAATCGTTTATTTTAATTAAAGCAATCATATTGGCTCTGAATTCCATTTTACCTGCATTTAATCTTGATTCAATGGTAAATGTACGATTGGTTGGATTAATAAATTTGCTTGAAAATGATATGGTTGTGATTATTTCTTCATTAAAATCAGGAAAACTTATAATTACATTATCACCTTTACGAACTTTTGATGAATAAGCTTCGGCAACTTCGGCAGTTACTTTTACTTTACTGAAGTTTACCATACGGAAAGCTGGCATATTAGGAGCTGGTGTAGCAATCTGACCGACTTTAACTCCAATCTCTTCAATAGTTCCTGTAATAGGAGCAATTATCTTACTCATATCCATTTGTTCTTTTAAAGTATTCATCTTTTTATCCAGCGATTCTTTGTTGTTTTTGGCAGTAAGGTATTGAACTTCTGAACCAATTTTTTTATCCCACAAATTCTTTTGTTTATTATAGATGTTGGTAGCAAAAGCTTGTTGGTTTTGTAATTCATCCATTGATTGTCTGATGATTGCATCATCAATCTGAGCTAAAACCTGTCCTTTTTTAACAGCATCACCTTCTTTAACATAAACTGCTGTAACTATTCCCGACATTTTAGGAGCTACATAAATATTATCTTCACCATCTACTTTGCCTTGAACTTCAACATAATGGTTAAATTCCTGTGTCTTAACTTCTGAAAGCTCAACTAATTTTATTTTAGCAGTTGTATCAGGATTTAAAGCATAGTATTCTTTTTGTAATTTGGTTATTTTTTCTGTAAGTGCTTCTCTTTCTTTTATTAATTTATTGATTTCATTTTTTTTATCGTCACTTTTGCATGCTGCAACTGAAATGATGATTCCTAATATGATGATTAACTTTTTCATTTTTCTTTATTTATTGTATTGATTTTTATTATTTTAATAGCTTTTCTAATTTTGTGTATGCTGTTGACATTTCAATTATAGTGTTGAAATAATTCGATTGTGCCTGTAAGTATTGATTTTGTGCCTGTGATAATTCCAAACTGCTTATCATACCTTCCTTATAGCGAATAATAGCTTTGTCGTATATTCTATTTGCTAAATCGCGGGCATATTTATTCGTTTGAAATTTATTCATGGCTGTTATAAATGCCGATTGGTTATCGGAATATTGTAATTGTAAACCCATAGCAAGTTGATCTTTACCATTTCTAACTTTTTCCAGGCTATAGTTAGCTTGTTTTACTTTTGCAATCTTTTGTCCACTTCCAAAAATAGGAATTGTAACATTTAAACCCAGTATGTCGGGTGGTGTAAAAGAGAATGACTTTTTGTTAAAGTTTTCCTGATGGTTATAAAATACGGCAACATCAGGTAAAAATGTTGATTTCTGAAATTTTACATTCAATATAGCCATTTTTTCCTGAACAGAAAGCATTCGATAATCTACCTGATTTTCAATATTTAACTTTTTGCTTATCAATACTTCCGGATTTAACTGTGTTATCAAATCCATTGTTTTGTCTTTCAATTCAATTTGTTTCGTAAGTTCCATACCCATTTGATATTTAAGCAGGTTCAAAGCAACTTCGCATTGTCTGTTTATCATATCCTGAGTATTTTTAATATTTGTAAGAGTTAGTTGCATTTGATCAACATCTGTTTCCTCCAAAAAACCAGCTTTTTGAGTTTCTTCAATTTCATAAAGTATTCTTTCGGTTGCTTTATAAATACTATCAATTACAAGCTTGTTTTCCTGAGCAATAACACATAAAAAATAAGCATTAGTAACAGATTCCATCAAATCCTGTTCTGATTTGGTAATGCTGACTTCCGATAATTGTTTAAACGTTTTTGATGTTTGCAAGCCAACTATATAAGCTCCACTAAATATTAGTTGTGAAACAGTTATGTCAAAAGTCAAACCCCATTTCAAATCACTTTCACTCGTAGGTTCTGTGGGTTGTGGTTTAGTAATATGTCCGAATTTCGGATCGTTTGTTAATGCACTAATTGCACTGTCAACATTAAACATAAAACTTCCAATACTACTCAAACCCGAAAATGCTTTAATATTTTCAGGAACTGTTAGTTGGTAGCTTCCTGCAAGTTTACCGTTTACCTGAGGCAAACCAATAGCAGTTGTTTCCCAAATTTTTTGTTTTGCCGAAGCTAAATCGATAGTTGCATTCTTAATCAGCGGACTGTTTTTAAGTGCATATTCTTTGGCTTCCTTCAGCGTAAGTTGAAGCGCTCCATTTTGTTGAGCAAATAAAGGTACAGAATATACTGCAAATAGTAAAATTGTAATAAAAAGTTTGTTAAATTTCATTTTTTTATAAAGTATTATATTATTGGTTCGTTTTTTATTTTATTTTCAAAATATTTTAATCCCTTTGGGCTTACTATTCCTCTTATGTGATAGATAAACAATTGACTGAAGATTTCATGCTGTGGAAATCTGTTCAGATAATTGTCATCTTCAAAAAAAATATCATCCATTCTTTTTACATATATTGAGGTAATAATATCAGGATTAAGATCCTGACGATATAAGTCTTCTTCAATACCTTTTAGTAAATTTGTTTTTATATTGTTGTAAACATGATCTTTACGATTTACAATTAAATCCTTGGTCAATTCTGGATAATACTTACGTAAATCGTAAAGTATAGGTGGGTTAATATCTTTAAGCATTTCAATTAAATGCTTACTTACTTCTATTAATGCATCAATAGCATTCATTTCGCTATTGATAAGGTCTATAAATTTTTTATCATGGTCGCAATTGTGTGAATTTACTACTTTTACAACCAAGTCGGCTTTATCTTTAAAGTATTGATAAAGTGTTTTTTTTGATATACTCAATTGCTGAGCTATATCGTCCATCGAAACACTTTTTATTCCGTATTTTTTAAAAAGTTCACCAACTTTTTCGATAATGAATAATTCCTTTTCTTCCATGCTGCAAAATTATAAAAAATAATAAACTAAAAACACTATTTAATTAAAAAAGTTTCCATAGTGTATATAGTTTTTTAAGTTTATTTTTAAATAATTATTAATAAATGAATTATGAATAATTAATAATTTTGCAAAATTATTTTATTCATATAATATAGTCAATAATTTTTTGCTGAAAAAGGTTTTTTATGTTTTGAAAGGGTGTTTTTAGTGGATAAATGATTTTTAAAATAATTGATTAAATAATTTAAAGTATGTTCTTTTTCAATATTTAATAGGTATTCAACCTATGAGTAATACTATATTAAAGTTGCAAAATCAGGTTTTTTTATTATTTTTGCATTAGTATTATATGTTTGAAATGAAAAAAATATTTTTTTTAATTTTGTTTTTTAATGTATTTTTGATAATAAATGATGTTTATATTCATAATTATCAAGAGAGTAACATTGAAAATCTTTCAAATAGGATTTCTCATTTTCATTCAAATGAGCAACCACATAATCATTTTTATACAATAATACCACCTTTGAAAACAGACATGTTTTTTTTTAATAATAAAATAATAATTATTTTAAAATTGCTTTTAAATCCACAGCAATTTGATTTAAGTAAATGGCAGCCCCCAAAATTTGTAAAATAATTCTACCTTTTATTTTACTTTTATTTTTACAATCAATTGTTTTATGGAAAAAGAAAAAAACAGAGTAGCAATGCTATCTGTAATTGCTGCATTTTTTTTAACAGTATTTAAATTCACAATAGGTATTCTTACCGGAAGTATTGGTATTCTCTCCGAAGCATTGCATTCAGCTTTAGATTTTGTTGCAGCTGCAATTACATGGTTCTCTGTAAGAATTTCGGACAAACCTGCAGATGAAAATCATCATTACGGACATGGTAAAATCGAAAATTTATCTGCTTTAATAGAAACTATACTTTTATTAATTACCTGTATTTGGATAATTTATGAGGCAACAAATCGTTTAATTTCCGGGAAAACTCATATAGAAATTAACGCTTGGAGTTATATTGTGATAATAATTTCAATAGTAATAGATA
>CAZYEM010000291.1:0-5000 GCA_964646395.1 uncultured Bacteroides sp. | reverse complement strand
GTGAGAATGATAAAATCATCACCCACCTTATATAGTTTCTTGATTAACGATGTAAATTCATCCTTTGATTTCACTAGTACACGCTCCTTTGTTTCAGGGTCCTCACCAAGAAAAGCACTACCACCTGCAGTCTGACGGTAATAGTCAAGCATAATGGCACGGTCCTGTTCAATAGCGATTTTAGCGGCTTGTACAAGGGTTTGTGGAGAGGGTTCAATGGCAGGGGGTGCGATTGCGCCACCCGTTGTTGTTGCGGTTGATTGAGCTGCAGTAGAAGCCGGGGCACTCATTGTCTAGGTCTGTCAATAAAATATAATTCCTTTTTGTACTATTTAACGCAATCATGTCCTTTATTATTTTATGTCATTTATTGGATATCCTTTCAATATTTAAACATGATTCGGTGTATAAAGAACCGTCATTTGATGCTTATCAAAGACACGATTAAGGAATTCATATGCAGCTTCAATTTGTATCATTTGCCGAGCACCCGTAATAATAATTCGCCCCGTTCGAAAGATACTCATCGTAATTCGTTTACATTGTCCATTTCCTTCTCCCGTTCCCTGCCCTTTACAAGGGACAGTACACTGACAAATTCCTACACCTGGATTCATCATATTGTAGAAGAATTTCGTATTCACACCTTGGTAAATTGTCTTCTCCAACATGCTAAACAGATTATATTCGTTAATCAAGAGCTTATGTAACGCATCTTGATTAATGAATTTGTTCAAAGCATAATCCGTATTAATCAGTTGAACGGAAAAGCGTTCAATGGTAGGCTTCTCCGCAAATGGTGATTGCGGAAGTGAAAGAAGCGTTTCTAACAGCCATACAATTGTTTTGTGAGCAAAATCCTCAGAGGTCACACCTGTCATTTGAATGCCGCCATTCGCAAACAATTTGACATTCACTTCCTTCCAGTGATCCTCTTTCTCTTCATCCATTTTTCTGCGAATGACCATCGTGGATTGATTAAAGAATGATTTCGATGTAATTTTACGATTCGTGAAAATATCTTTGTAGCTACAGCCAAGTACCATGTTTTTATGTTCAAACTTTAGGATTCCCACATCAGGGCACCATATCGGAATGAGAATGGAACGAAGTGAATCGGATAGGGTATCCAATTGGATCGGTGTACCCCAGTGCGCGGTAATCACCATCGTGGACACACGCAGCGCCGTCTTCGTGTACGGAATTGGATTCATTGTTTTAAACCCTTTTACGATTGAATCATTGTTTCAAATTTTTGTTTAAATTCTTGAATACATTGAACAAATTGAGTTTCAATCATATCATGAAGATTCGTACTATCAACAATGATCGGGTAAATCATATTCATTCGTCGAATCAATCCATCATCCATGATATGGAATATATCCGCCAACAACATCAGCTCTGAAATGATCATCTGAAAATCCACCGTTTCGTCACGAATCATTGATAATATATCGGACGGATGACAATGGATATATTTCCAAATACGCAATTCTGTTTCACTCTTTCGTGAATTTTGTCGTAAGTCACCACGCGTAATGGATGTAAATAAATTCACAATGTCCTTATTACGATTGGGTGGATCATAACGAACCTTAAGAAGACGCTGACGCAATTTCGGATGAATGCGACTCTGGGAATTACAAATCAAAATCACACAAATGTCCTTGGAGTCAGTATTCAAAATCGTCTGAAGAGACAACTGTGCCGCTTCCGTCAACGTTTCACATTCATCCAAAATCAAAAATCGTGGCGCGGTCTCTTCTTCCGTTCTCCAGTCCACCCGCAAAAAGGGAAATACCTTTTGACGAATGGATTCCAAACTACGCTCATCCGCCGCATTCATCGAAATACACATCAACGATTTACGATTTCCCCATATTTGCTCTACTAGCCATGATGCACTCGTTGTTTTTCCAGAACCTGGTGGACCAAATAGCAATAAATGCTGTAACGTCAACGGATTTTTTACAAACATGGAAAAACATTTTCTTACTCGCTCACACCAAAAGGATACATTGACCGCCATATTACCTTACTACGATCATGAAAGCTTAAACCCCCTCTTATCATTTTTCTACAAAGCAACTTAAATAAATGTGTGCCAGGATGTACTAGTATGAGTGGACGAGGACGAGGAAAACGTGTCGCCAAAGTAGAACCACAAAATGAAATCGTGGAGCCAGAGAAGCCTGTTAAGAAAGTAAATAAAAAGAAGCAATTTCCTATTGTTGCTGTTATTACACCTGATGGTATTGAGGGAAATCTTCTATCACGGGCGCGCCATCCATTGATTGTTCATCTCCCTATTCAAAGTAAGGATGTCACCATGAATGATATGCCGATTATGTATGATCCACATCCACCGACAGAGGCGCAGCCTTATGATAGCAATGCGGATAATCCATTTTGTGAGGAAGTCGAGACTATTCCTTCGATAATACAAGGCACTACGCATACTACGCATTCATCAGAAATCGCTCCAGCGCCTGCTGCATCCGAAACCGAAATCGATTACTACACCCTTAAATCTACCTTTCTTGTCCAATTTAAAGATTCATCCGATATCAAGCAGCTTCCTACGCATTCCGATGCTGCGTGCTTCTGGTGCTGTCATACTTTTACCCATCGTCCTGTCATCCTTCCCATTCGTGATACAGGTGAGCATTTGCTAGTAACGGGTAACTTTTGCTCACCTGAATGTTCCGCCTCTTATCTATTTGATATTCGTCAGGATTCTCACACTCGCTGGGAACAATTTTCTCTGCTTCATCGTGTCTATGGTGAACTTTGTCATGGCACGATTTATCCCGCTCCTGCGCGTAGTGTATTGAAACTATTTGGCGGTGCTCTTTCCATTCAGGAATATCGCGCCCTTATTTATTCTCATAAGGTGCGCGTAGATATTCATCTTCCACCTATGGTAAGTATTCTTTCTACGATGGATACGAAGCCGATTGATTTCTATGATGCGAGTTTGACGAAGAATGTGACAGAAACGGTGAAGGAGCGTCTACAGAAGGCAGAGGAGGTGCTTCGTCTTCGTCGTACGAAGCCGTTGAAGGCGTGGGAATCTACATTGGATGCGTGTCTTAATCTGAAGATTAAGCATGATACGCATTCACATGTCATTCCATCCATCTAAAAATTTGAAAGTCATAAATCCTGATTTATGATCAGGATTTATTACTACACCATGTCTTCCATTCGTTCGACTCTGATTCGCTCTACCATTTCAAAACTTCAAGGAGAATTGGAACAATTGGAGAATTGGTTGAATCGCGATTATTCACCATCTGCATCAACTACTTCGACTACGTCATCTACTGATGGTAGCATCATTTACCATGCTATTCAACAACTTTCAAAGCAGATGGATAGTCAACAACATACACTGAATCACATCATTGATCGTCTAGATGTATTGGAGGGAACACGTAACATTCACATTGAAGATCCATCTAATCCCTGGCTCGATGCGGAAGTCACTCAGCTTCAAAATGAACTCGTTCATGATCTGGATGAATATGACACGGTGATTAATGTCAATAAATCAGAAGAACCGATGGTATCAGAACAGCCTATTCCTATTGCTGTAGTTGCTGTGGTAGAACCCGTTGCTGTGATAGAACCCGTTGCTAAAGTTCAGGAAGAAGTTCAGGAAGAAGTTCAGGAAGAGGAAGTCCAGGAGGAAGAAGTCCAAGAGGAAGAAGAGGAAGTCCAGGAGGAAGAAGTTCAAGAGGAAGAGGAGGAAGTCCAGGAAGAGGAAGAGGAAGAGGAAGAAGAAATGGAATATGAAGAAGTAAAGTTCAAGGGTGAGACCTTTTACCGCGACACGCAACAATTCATCTTCCGAATGGATGAAGAAGGACAATTATCCGAAGATCCGATTGGATACTGGAAAGTCAAATCACAAACCATCCTATTCTATCAAAAATAAAATAGCACTTAAATATTTCATCATAAATGGTACATAGAAAGAGATACTATAATAGTATGTTATCCTATCTGTATCATATTTTTCTTATTAAAAGCCTCACATTATGGAATACTTGCTCTTCTTATTATTCTTCATTACAACAAACACTATCACATACCTACAATGATGCGAAACACTATCTTAACAATCATCATGGTATATGGGTCTTTCTTCCAGGACACACCCTTCCACTTCCTCGCTATTCTATTTCTAATCTAAGCCCCCATTCCTGGAAATATGATACATCCACCAAACAACTATCTTATTCTGCCCAAGGACAGATGAACCTCGCATCGTATTCTTTTTCATGGCTATCCGTTACACTTATTATCGTGCATCAAGGAACACACGAATATGACATGGATCCTTTCCTTGAATCATTTCATGTTCATACGGATATTCATCATACGCCCACTCTGAATATGGTATTTATGGCATGGTGTGCCCAGCATTCTTTGTGGTTTCCTAAGAACAGTGTTGTTACTATGCGTGTGATTGATCATCTAGGAAATGATATGATACTGAATCTACTTGATCACAACGATTCTATTACGATTCATCATGGTAAACTACATACGTCTATTCCGCCAGGTATACTTCCTTATGAGACATATCCTATGATCCGACCGACTACCGCATCTATTCATAAAAATTGATGTCGCGCGGTTTAAAGAAATGAACGAAGAAATACGTATAGATTAGAGATGGCTGCTCTAGTAGAATCCACCAAATTTCAACTTGATTCTGCCATTCCTACTGGTTCATGGACCCTTTACTTCCACTCTCCTGATGAAACCAAATGGACCCTGAACACATTTATCAGTCTTGGCGCGATGAAAACCTGGAGAGACTTCTGGACGGTGATGGATGGACTTCAGATCGAGCACCTCTCCAATGGTATGTTCTTTATGATGCGTGATCCTTCTCCTCCTCTCTGGGAAAGTCATCATCACATTCGAGGTGGATGCTATTCTTTTCGCTGTCAGTCTGCCGATGCCCCTGACATTTACGTTAATCA
>CAZYEM010000290.1:0-5024 GCA_964646395.1 uncultured Bacteroides sp. | reverse complement strand
GGAGCAGGAATAATAGCAACATCACTAACAACTAATAATTTATGGTAAGCAGGGTTTTCCATTACCGAAATATGGGTAAGGATTGCGCCTGGATTCATTAAGCCGGTTTCCTTGTTCAGAATGGCACGCATGTATTTATCAGTAGTAACAGTGCCTTTCATCAATAAGTTACCTTCGCCTTTATTGATTAAATTAACAGCCATATTGGTGGCTTTCATTTCGTCAGCTTCGTGAACAACTTTGAATTTGTTAACATCAATGTTTTCTTCTTTACAAATTCTATTGATTGTTTCCTGATCGCCAACTAAGGTAGCTTCAACAATACCATGATCTATTGCTCCGCTGATGGCTCCAATGGTGTGTGAATCATTGGCAAAAGCTGCAACTAAACGTTTTTTTTCTTTACTCTTGAGAACCTCTAACATTTGGTTCAATTTCGTGATTGACATAATAATAAGATTATTTTGTGTGAAAGATAATTAGTTCTTTTTTTAGTGGCAAAAGTAGTAAGTTTTTTTGAGATAATCAATATAAGATACATAAAAAAAGCTCCTTAGAAACCTAAAGAGCTTTTTAGAAATAGTATAAGAATTATTTCTTTTTATTTGGAATATCCAGACCGTAGCCTTTCTTTTTGTCAACTATTCTTAGGATAATACTAAGAATAATTGCAGCTACTCCAAAACCTGCAAAGATAAATTCAGGTACGGTATAATCGTATTTTGCACCTGCTACTCCGGCTGCTATCTGCTCGGAAACGCCAGGATTTGAGGCTGATAAAGCATACCCGATTAGCATAGGTACTGCTAATAAACCAATATTTTGTATCCAGAAAATAGCACCATAAGCAGAACCTAAATATCTGTCTTCGATAATTTTAGGTAATGAAGGCCACATAGATGCAGGCACTAATGAGAAAGCGGTTCCCAAAATAACAATAGTTCCGATAGCGATAGGCACATTAAATATTTCGGCAGGTACTAATGCAAAGATTAAATGCGAAATGGTTAATAATATTGCACCATAAAGCATTAAAGTTGCACCTTTTCCTTTTACATCCAGAAAATAGCCAATAAATGGAGTTAAAACCATTGCACCAATTGGGAAATAGGAGAAATAAGCTGCAGCTTCTTTCATTTCAATATTTAATTTTGATGCAAGCATATCTGTTGCAAATTTCTGGAAAGGGAAAATTGCAGAATAAAATAAAACGCAAAGTCCGGCTATTGCCAGGAAGCCTGGATTTGAAAAAATCTTGCCAATATCACTAAATTTAAATTCGTCTTCAGGAGATACTTCTAAACCTTCACCTGTTTGTTTGTCTAACTTTTTATCAAGGAAAGTGTAAACGAAGAAAGTGATAAATCCTATGCATAAAAATGCAAGGCCCATAAATACAGAGTTAGAAGGTCCTCCGTTTTCTGCGAAAATTGGAGTTAAGCGGAATACAGCAAAAACGCCTAAACGTGCTACTGCCATTTCCAAACCCATAGCCAAAGCCATTTCTTTACCCCTAAACCATTTTACGATAGTTTTGGATACCGTGATACCAGCCATTTCAACACCTACTCCAAAAATAGAGAATCCAACGAAAGCAAGTTTTGCAGATGCAGGAATCCAGGTTATAAATGAATTAAGCCAAGTAGCAAAAGCAGAAACAGCAAAAGCATCTGTAAGTGCATAGAATTTTAATCCAGCACCTAAAACCATGGTAATACCGGCAGTAATAAGTGTGAAACGAATTCCCATTTTATCCAGAATAATACCGGAAAAAATTAAAAAGAATGCAAAAACATTAAGGAAAAATTCAGAACCACCAAGCATACCAAATACTTCTGGCGTCCATTTGTAAATTCTTTCTAAGTCGGTTTGTAGTGGGGCAACCACATCTACAAAGAAATAAGCAAAAAACATGGTTGAGGAAATCAACGCTAATGCAATCCATCTTGCAGTTGTAGAATCTCGCAATGATGTTTTAATTTTTTCTGTCATTTTTTTTAAATTAGATTTATAAATTTTTTAACACGCAAAGCTAAAACAATTTTCTGAAATTTGGTTTTTTTATTTAAAAATCTGTGTAATTTTATCGAAAAAATTGAAATGGCAATAATTGATTTTGATGATACCTATTTTATGCGTGAAGCGCTAAAGGAAGCCAAACTGGCTTTTGAAGAAAACGAAGTTCCGATAGGTGCTGTTATTGTGGCTAATCAGAAGATTATTGCCAAAGGACACAACCTTACAGAAACCCTGAATGATGTAACTGCTCATGCAGAAATGCAGGCTTTTACGGCAGCTGCTAATTCGCTTGGTGGAAAATATCTGAAAGATTGCACGCTTTATGTTACAATTGAACCTTGTATTATGTGTGCCGGTGCTTCTTACTGGACTCAGATTAGTAGAATTGTTTTTGGTGCAAAAGATGAAAAAAGAGGTTTCATGTTGCTTAAATCAAACATCTTACATCCCAAAACAACTATAATTGGAGGTGTGATGGAAAAAGAATGTGCCGAATTGATGAGTAGCTTTTTTAAAAATAAAAGATAACATACTAAGACTGATAAATGCGAGTAGTATGAATATAATTTTAAAACACAAGAAAAGATAAAAAATATGCGAATTCTAAAATTTAGCTGCTTATTTATTTTAATTTTATTACCCATAATATCATCTTCACAGATATTTACCATTGGTCCAGTTATAAGCTGGAACTTCAGCGATAAACAATGCAAATTCAGTGGTGGATTTGAATTTGGAATTCTTGCTTTGCCAATTATTACAGAAAATAATAATGAAACTTTTTTAAGTCTGGAATTGGGATTGGATTTTGAAAGAGCAAAATCCAGACTTTATTCAGAGTTTAAATTAATTAAATACATTCCAGGCAAAGGAATTCCGGTAATTTATGGTATTTCTGCCGGACCAGTAATGGAATGGGATAAAACAGCTAAGACTACCTATGGTTTTCAATCAACAGTTTATACCTGGTATTTTGTAGGAGCAAATTTTAAATATCGAAGAATAAACGGAAAAAATCACTTTGGCCCGGGTATGTTTTTTAAAATTCCATTTACTTTTATGAAGATTTCTCCAGGTTGATGATAACGGGAGTATAAATAAGTTTGTATAAATATTCTTTCAAATATCAATCAGTTAACATCACAACCCCACCTATAGCGATAAATTTGCCATAATTGCTGCTAAATATGGCATAGTTGGCGGTAAGAATGCCATAATAAGTGTCAGGGATGGCATAATTTTTACCAAGGATGGCATAATAAGTGTCAGGGATGGTATAATTGTCACCAAGGATGGCACAATTGGCGTCAAGGATGGCATAATTAACGCCAAGACCCCCCTCTTGACACCAAGACCCCCCTCTTAATTAAAAAAATATACTGATTATCAATAATATAATGTAAAACTAAGATTATAAAGTTAATTCAATACATTCCAAATTAGTACCATGTTATTGGATTGCGATTCATTACATTATTTAGCTATTTCTTTTTTATAGTTTCTTTAATGGTTGTGCTCGCTTTTGATACTGAATAGGCTGTAAAATAACCTATTGCGCCATTGCTTACATTTCCTTTCACATTTGCAGGAGGACCACTGAATAACGGAGTTTGCGTTCTTAAAGCATCTTTATATTCTGAAACGAATTTAAAGAAATTTTTATCAATTCTCCATATTTCCAGTCTGATACTATCTCCAATATATCCTCTTTCCCCTGATTTTTCATCCCTCAAATACCCAACTCCAATTCCGTTTGTATAATTTCCATTGTATAATTTATCATCCACAACCAAAGGTTCAGTAAGTGTATCTGTCATAAGAACATTGTTTTTGTAAATATGAAAAAGATAAAAATCTTCGGTTGGCGGATCCTGAACATAGCATTTAATTTCCCAGGCTTCAAAATCGGTATAATACTTTGTTGTAATAGAGTCTACCTGATTTATAGGATAAATAGTTGATGAAGCATCATATTCTTCCATAATACCATCGTTATTTATGTCAACATTTTTAATTAACAGCTTATAGGTATTTCCAATTTTTCCGAAAGTATTGGCTGGAGTTTCGTAGATGCCTGGTTTTGTTGTATTTTCATTTAAAATGATGGTTGTAATTCCATCACTGATTGAGATAATAGCATTACTTACAGGTGGTGGTGCCTGATTGTAAAAATAGCTTGAAGATTTGGTCAATCGGACTGTATGAATAGTTGTGTCCGTTGAAAATCTGCCTTCTACCACTAATCGGGTATAGGTATCATCAAGTTCGATTTCCATTTTCTCGGTACAGCTATATGTAACGATAATTATAGCTGCTAAAAATATATATTTAAGCTTTTTCATGATTTTTTAAAATTTAAAGTTGTAAGTAATAGCGGGAATAATGCTGAATAAATATGTTTTTTCAGCATAAGTAACTGATGGATTATCCTTATCCTGAACAAAATTGATAGTCCATGCATTTTTGCGACCATAAGCATTATAGATGGAGAAATTCCATTCGTGATTCCATCTTTTGTTTGGTTTTTGCTTGCCTTTAAGAGTAAGCGACAAATCCAACCTATGATAATCAGGCATTCTATAAGCATTTCTGTCGGAATAAATTGGAACTATTTTTCCGCCTACTTCTGCCCGGCCAGTCGGGAATGTTACGGGAGCACCAGTATAATATATCCAGGTTGCCGACAGACTGGTTCTTTTACTGAATTCGTAATTTGCTACAATTGCCAGATTATGAGGTTTGTCATAATAAGCTAAATAGGTTTTCCCATTATTGATATCAGCAAAATCCCTATCCGTTTTAGATAATGTATAACTTATCCATCCATTAAATTTTCCCTCGGGAATTTTTACCAATATTTCCAGCCCTTTTGAATTTGCATTACCAAATCTGAGTTCTCCTTCCAGTTTCTCATTTAAAAGAAGCTCAGCATGATCCTTAAAATCAATTGAATTATACATTTTTTTATAATATACTTCAACTGAAGTTTCTAAAAAATTACCCAG
>CAZYEM010000289.1:0-5055 GCA_964646395.1 uncultured Bacteroides sp. | reverse complement strand
GCATAGTTAAACAGTAATAGTACAACATTATAGTTTTAAAAATTATCAGGCAAAAGCATAGATTTGTGCGACTAAATAAAAAAAGGGAAAAATGAATAATATTGAAAATTCTGAAAAACAAAATAGCTATATGAACAAGTATCTCGAGGTGTTGGAACAAGCTCCGGGTGCTGTTTATATCATTGATAAAAATCTCAATTTTGAATATATTAATCCTTATTTTACAAAGCTAACAGGCTATACAAAAGAAGAACTATTAAACAAAAATATCAGGGATACATTATATAAAGGTGAAATTCCTGAGTCGCGTAAAGCTCTGTCTGAATCGCTTGCACGTGGCGAAAGATGGCAGGGCGAACTGCTGACCTATCATAAAAGCGGCGAAACATATTGGGCAAATACAATTGCATCACCTTACAGAGATCAGGAAGGAAATATTGAAAGTTATATCATTATTCAGCAGGATATAACTGAACATAAAAAAACAGAAACTGCACTCAGTGAAAGTGAAAAATTATACCGAACACTTATAGAAAGTTCTTTGGAAGGGGTGGCAATAACTAAAAATTCTGAGATAATACTGTTTAATCAGTCATTTTGCAGGCTTTTTGGCTATACCCATGAAGAAATGTTAACAAAGAAACCCGAAGATCTTATTTCGCAGGAAGATAAAGACTGGATATTTGAAATGCATTATAAGCGTATGCGGGGAGAAATTGATAATCTGGGTTATAAAGCAAAATTTGTTCGCAATAACGGTTCATGTTTTATTGCTGAATTAAACGCAGCAACGGTTCAGATAGGTGGGGAAAATGCTTCCTTTATAACGATGCGTGATGTAACCGAACGGGAGACATTACAAAAAGATTTGGAACAAAGTGTTGCTCGTTTTCGTGATTTAGCTGATTTGCTGCCTCAAACTATATTTGAGTTCGACCAAAATGCAATTCTTACTTTTTTGAACCAAGATGGCAAACAAAGATTTATTATTGAAAGTATTAAAAATAATATTTCAGCATTTTCTCTTATTGCTCCCGAAGACCATGAAAGAATGAAGGAGAATCTTAGAAAAACCAATTTAGAAAATACACCTTCACGGGGTAATTTATATACTGCTGTAAAAACAAATGGAGAACGTTTTCCTGTAATGATATTCTCTTCAGCAATCTATTCAAACGGAGAAGTTATAGGTAATCGTGGTATTATTATTGATCTGACAGACCGAATTGCAATGGAAAATGCACTTCGCGAAAGTGAAAATAAATACAAAACACTGGTAGAAAATTCTCAGGACGGCATAACGATTATCCGTGATAATAAAATACTTTTTGCCAACGATACTTATTGTAATATGTTAGGATATACAAGAGAAGAGTTGTATAATATGCCATCAGTTGCTACGCTGCATCCATCTGAGTACGACAAAGCCGAGAAAATTGGAGATAGAAGGCGAAATCAGGATTTTTCAACAATAAATGAAGTTTTTAAAATGCTTACAAAAGACGGGAATGTAAGAGAATGCGAAACCTCATCTACAATGATTTTATATGATGGAATTTGGGCAAGTTTTTTTACTTCGCATGATATTACCGAAAGCAAACGTATGCAGATGGTAATTAAAGAAAGTGAAGAAAAATACAGATTACTTTTCGAAGCCGAATCGGATGCTATTTTTATGATAGATGCCCATACAGGTCAAATACTTGATATAAATCCTGCAGCAAGCAGAATTTATGGTTTTTCAAAAGATGAATTCCTTACAATGAAAAATACCGATGTTTCAGCCGAACCCGAAAAAACCAGCATAGCCACCCAAAACAACGAAACAGTAGTGCCATTAAGATTTCATCGTAAAAAAATCGGAGAGATTTTTCCTGTGGAACTAAGTGCTGGTTTCACTTTTTTGAATGAAAGGAAAATACAGATTGTAACAGCAAGAGATATAACTGAACGTGTTCAGAATCAAGAAGCACTTCGCGAAAGTGAAGAAAAATACCGTACACTTATTGAAAAAGCACTTGATGGAATAGTAATTACACAACTTGGTTATTTTATGTTTACCAATAAGGCTTTCTGCGATATGATTCAATATACAAGAGAAGAATTATCGGGCAAATCATATCTTGATTATGTTCATCCTGATGACAGGGAAGTAATGATAAATTACCATAATCGTCGAATGGCAGGAGAAGATTTTCAGGCTTTATACCGCAGCAGGCTTATTCGCAAAGATAACAAGATAATCACCATTGAAATAAATGCCCGCACAACAGAATACAATGATAAGCCTTCAGCTTTCATTATCACACGCGATATAACCAAACGTCTTCAAATAGAAAAAGAATTACAGATTGCAAAAGATAAATTGGAAGGATTAAATAAAGACCTTGAAAGCCGGGTAATTGAGAATTCTCAGAAACTGGCAGAAACAAGAACTCAACTTATTAAACTACAAAAAGAAAATTTACAATCGCAGTTTGAGGTATTGAAACAACAGGTAAATCCGCATTTTTTATTCAACAGCCTCAATGTACTTACATCGCTTATTAAAATAGAACCTGATCTGGCTGAGAAATTTTCAGAAAGACTTTCATTAGTTTATCGTTATGTTTTGGAAAATAAAGACAACGAACTTGTAAGTCTTAAAACAGAACTCGACTTTCTGAAAGCTTATATCTTCTTGCTTGATATAAGGTTTATGGATAAACTTAAAATTGATATAAGTATTTCTGATCATAAGCTTGAAGAAAAAATTATTCCTCTGGCTATGCAATTGCTTATTGAAAATGCAATTAAGCACAATACCATGTCGAAATTATCAAAGCTAAAAATCGACATTTTTATTGATTCTGATAACAGATTAAATATTATAAACAATTTGCAGGAACGCAAAACCCAGATAATTTCAACAGGGATTGGATTGCAAAATATCAGAAATCGTTATAAGTTGCTTCAATTGGGCGAACCTGAATTTATAAAAACAGAAATGGAATTTATTGCAAAAATACCATTGATTAACAATTAAATAAACAAACAGATACGATAATAATGAATATTGTAATAATAGAAGATGAAGTTTTTGCAGCACGCAGACTAGAAAACATGATACTTGAAATTGACCGGAATGCTAATATTATTGCTAAATTGGAATCAGTTGACGATTCAATAAAATGGTTTAAAGAAAATAAACATCCTGATTTAGTTTTTCTCGACATTCATTTAGAAGATGATTTAAGTTTTTCAATATTCAAAGCAACTTCTATAACAAGCTCTATTGTATTTACAACAGCAACCGATGAAATTGCTACCCGTGCATTTGCATTATTGGGTATTGATTCCTTATATAAACCTATATCTAGCAACGAACTTGAAAAAGTTTTATATAAATATAAAAACATGCCAAAAAAGTTCTCAAAACTTATAGACGCAAGTATTTTTGATGATATTATAAATCAAACATTTAATCGAAACTAATTTATTTGCATTATAAAAAAGCTAATAATTGGGAGTGAATTTATTATTGTCTTGATTTAAAATAGTTTGGCAAAAGAATTATAAAAATACTACCTTTTTAGTACCTTACATAAGATATAATTCACTATAACCTGATAAAGTTTTTATTGATTTAGTAAAAACACACAAACTTTTTTTCCTATTTCTTGTTATTTA
This sequence comes from uncultured Bacteroides sp., assembly GCA_964646395.1. Lineage (GTDB taxonomy): Bacteria > Bacteroidota > Bacteroidia > Bacteroidales > JACABE01 > JACABE01. Next base: position 1,386 of record CAZYEM010000289.1, on the reverse strand, counting down.
AATCACAATAAAATTTGCCAGTTAAATATAAATATTTATATTTGTATTACAATTTATACTCTTCAATTATATAATATTGCTATTGTTGAAAGTGTATTTTATTTTTTTACGTTATTAATAAACTTAGTAATCATTGATTATTAATACTATGTCAAAACAAATCAAACTTAAAAAGGGATTGGATATTAAGTTGTTGGGAGAAGCTGAAAGAACGATTTCAACTTTTGACAATACTACGGAATATGCATTAAAACCATCTGATTTCAATGGGTTTACACCCAAACTACTAGTTAAGGAAGGCGACGAGGTTCAAGTTGGCAGTCCGATTTTTTTCAATAAAACCGATGATAGAATTGTAATTACTTCACCCGTTAGCGGAACAATAAAAACCATAATCAGAGGTGAAAAACGGGTAATCGAGGAAATTCAGATTTCTGCTGCTTCTAATCAGCAATATATTGATTTTGGAAAAGAAAATCCTTCACTTTTAAATAAAGAACAAATTACCGAAAAATTATTAAAAAGTGGTATTTGGGCCTTTTTACGTCAGCGACCTTACTCCGTAATTGCAAATCCATCGGATAATCCAAAAGCAATTTTTATTTCAGCTTTCGACACTTCACCTTTAGCTCCTGATTATGATTTTATTATGCATGGGAAAGGTGAATTGTTTCAAACCGGTATTGATGCAATTGCAAAGTTAACATCAGGGAAGGTGTATTTAAATTTACATCCTGAAATGAATACATCCAAAGTATTTACCTATTCCAAAAATGTAGAAATCACTTATTTTTCAGGGCCACACCCATCAGGAAATGTAGGAGTTCAGATTCATCATATCAATCCTATTAATAAAGGAGATATTGTATGGTACATTAATCCGGAAGATGTTGTTACTGTTGGAAAATTATTCCATGAAGGGAAATTTGATGCTACAAAACTTATTGCAATCTGTGGTTCTGAAGTTTTACATCCTAAATATGCAAAGATTATCGGAAGCTGTAATATTTCCAACTTATTAAAAAACAATGTTAAAGAAGGCCATTTACGTTATATTAGTGGAAATCCTTTAACAGGTTCAAGAATAGCAAATAATGGATATTTGGGATTTTACGATCATCAGATTACAGTAATTCCTGAAGGTGATTTTCACGAATTCTTTGGTTGGGCTTTGCCGGGTTTAGATAAATTCAGTTTTTCAAAATCATATTTTTCGTGGTTAACACCTGCGAAAAAATACACCATCGATACCAACTATCATGGTGGCGAAAGAGCTTATGTAATTACAGGTGAATACGAAAAAGTTCTTCCAATGGATATTATGCCCATGCAATTGATTAAAGCCATTTTGGCAGAAGATATTGATATGATGGAAAAACTGGGAAT
>CAZYEM010000288.1:0-5068 GCA_964646395.1 uncultured Bacteroides sp. | reverse complement strand
TACTCCGATTGTTGTTGATTTGGTTGATAGTATTTGCAGAAATCTCAATAAATCTGGTGTAATCTTAACCTTGTCGGACAGCGAGGCTGCCTGAGTGCCCAAACCAATGCAAATAACCGGAATTTTAATTTTTTCTAACAGCTTTATCTGTGCCTGAACTGAAAACATTTCGCGAATGTAATTGGCGGCTGGTATAATTAATGCATCATATTTCTCGTTCACCATTTGAGGATTAAAATCCTCACGAAATTCAATTTCATCATGCAGGTTACCAAGGTGATTTTGAACAGCATGACCAATGATCAAATTTCCGGAATTGGCATTCCGGGCAATAAACTTTGCCTTGCTTTCTTTACAAATGGCTCTGTTAAATGAGATAGCGCCCCATAATAGGTATTTTTTCATTTATCTACTTTTAAAATATTCAATATTAAACCAATAAATGCAACTTTAATGGAGGTATCATGCAGTGAATATTTCTATAATTCATATGCTATGTTTCAATACATGGCTTGTCTATTCCACTCATCACCATATCTTACCCTATATTGACCATGTTTCAATTCCTTCTGTTGTTGTTCTTTGAAAAAGATTAAGTTGATAGGCTGAATTTAATTATTAGATAACCGTACTTAATGTTAATTGCAATTTGCATCAAAAGAAAGGTTTACTAAGGATTTTATGCAATATGATGTTTTTAAGTAAAATTTCATCAATAAATCCCATTCGGACTTTAACTAACAATTTGACGATAGTGAATTGTGTTTTCTATTGCATTAGTAAAGTTTCCTGCTTATAGTAAAAAGCCTGTTCAGCATTAACTCCCCGATTTTTTTTGCTGAAAACTGCTCATTTATGGTTTTATGTGCTTGTTCTCCAATTTTTTTTGCAAGCGGTCTGTCCAATGAAATTGATTTCATTTTTGCCGATGCCTCCTCCAAATCAGGTGAAGCCCAATATTGATGTTTCTCATAAGGTCCTAAATCCTGTCCGATTTGTTCGAGGGTGAAAGATATCGGGATGCAATTATCTGAAGTCATATATTCAGTATTCCCTGACCAATTTGTTAGCATTGCAACTTTTCCGCGAGCCATGGCTTCGGCAGGACCCAAGCCAAATCCTTCTGAGCGGTGCAATGACAGAAAGCAGTCAACAGAACAGAGTAGGCAATTAATTTCCTGTCGGGAAAGATGTTTTGTTATGACAAGGATATTTCTGTAATTACCGATTGATTCACTTAACTCTTTTAAAGTCAAATCATCAGCATTATTTACCTTGATAACCAGTAAAACATTTGAATCATCAGCATGAAATGCATTTTTAAAAGCATGTATGGAACCATACGGGTTTTTCCTTTCAACTATGCTGTGTACATCGAACATACTAAGGAAAACAAAGGCGTTTTCAGGAATATTGAAAAATACCCGATTAGAGAGATTTTTTACATCTTTGATATTAACAGCACTAATTACATGAGGGATTGTGATTACTGGTACGGGTGATACAATGGAAACAGCCTTGCTCACAAATGATGAAGGTACCCAGATTTCATCCAACAAATCAAATGAGTTTTCCCATTTATCAGGGAATATGGGCAATTCCCATGCCCAAAATCCGATTGTATATTTATTTTCAAAAAAAACCTTACCAAGATTATTTACAACAAATGGAGTATGATCTGCATTGATATGTAAAATATTGATGTCAAAAACTGCTTTAGTCGTTTCCCTGTGCTGAAATGATAAATCATTCATTATAGAAGGATTACCTTTTTCAAAATTAACGACTCCAAAAGGAATATTTGCTGCTTTAAGTGCTTTTGCATTCCCACGTGCAGCTTCTCCAATACCCATTTCGGCTCGTATGTAGGATATAAGGTTTACACCGAAATTTGTTTGCTGAAGCATTTTTGAAAATCCTTTAACTGATTCTGTTTGTTTTTGCAGTTTGGTTTTTCTTCCTCCAAAAAAATCATAGTTGTTATTGAACGAAAAGTAGTTACTGTTAGGTTTAACAGAACAATCTTCTTTTTCAAGGGTCAGGTTTGGATTGTAATAATAATCACCATTTTTGAAAACCTTGCCCCAACGTGCCCACATAGATTTTTCATCTTTTTCTATGGGTGCTGCTTTGCGGGTTATACTTTCGTGATGAATTAATTTACTGTGTGGTGTCCATAAATTTCTATAACCAGCATCGAGGCATCTCAAGCAAAAGTCAATATCATTTCCAACCAAAGCAAGGCTTTCATCAAATCCACCAATTTCAATAAATATTTCTCGGCTTACCATCAGGCAAGCTCCTGTATTGGCCGTAACCTCCCGCACACATTGGTCGAGATTTTGATATATTCCATCACCCAGCTCTTGTTTGTAAAACCAATGCCTTGCACCGCCTCCATGATCAACCAAAAATACGCCAGCATGTTGTATTGCATTCGTAGGGTAAAGGAGTAAGCTTCCTACAACCCCGATTTCTTTTCTCACTGCCTGTCTAAGCATTTCGGTAAGCCACAAAGGTTCAGTTACTTCTATGTCATCGTTTAAAAATAACAGAAATTCCCCTTGAGCGTGCTTTTCGCCAATATTATTCAGTTTGGCCCAATTAAAATCTTCATAAACCTCAATAACCTTCAATCCTTTAGCTCGTGCATAATTAATGCCGTCAGGATATTTTCCCTTTCCATTGTCGAGTAGTATGATTTCAAAATTTTTGTATTTTGTAACATCAGATATTGAATCTAAGCATGTTTTAAGATACTTCAGATTCCCTGTGGTCGGTATAATGATTGAGACCAAAGGTTCTTTTTCCAATGCCCATTTTATATGCCTTATTTTTCCATCTAGATAATTGTCAAACTCAGCATTTATACCTTTATTGACAAAAAATGAATTGATTTCTTTGCATTCAGCTAAATACATAAGATTGAGTTCATTGTATGGATACTTTGGACACGACCAAAGTACTTCGGGTATGCGGTTAATATAAATGGCTTTGTTGCTGAGGTTCAGTAAAATACTATATCTCCATGCCGGCGATTTGTCAATTTTCTCGTATAGATAATGTTTTGATGATACGGATTTATATTCTGATAAAAACAAATCAGATTTAGCAACAAAAAAGCCACCAATATAATTTTGGCTTAATAGCAAATCAGGCGACCAGTTGAATGTAAACCAAGGAGCATAATGCTGGTTTTGATTGCTAACAATGTCGTGATCCGAATATATTATTTCTGTTTCTTCGTCCTTTTCACCATAAAAATGCCACAAACAGTCAGATCTCAATATTTCGCCTTCTTGCAGAAAACCGACAAAACCCTTTTGTATTTGTAGAAAAGCAAAAAGTGGTTCAACAATACTGATCAATTCAAACTTGTCAGTTGGGAAATTATTTAATATTTTATCTATTCTTTCTTTCGGAACTGATTCATTATTTGCTGAAAGCTTCAAGATAAAACAATGCCAATGTTTATAGCTCTGTTGAAGAATACTACTAAGTGTTTTTTTTAGATCATCATCATTTCCTAAGCTTAAAACAAGAATTGTAAAAGTAGTTGGAAAGCTTAAACATTCCGAAAAATCATGTTTCTTATTCGAGGTTTCACCTATTTTGAAATTACGTTTTTTATGCCAGTTTAAAGTATCATCAATATCATACATACTAAGGTTTCGGCCTTCAGCTTGACCAAACTGTATGTAGTGAACTAATGGGTTCATTCCATTTTCTTTAATATCCTTATTTTCTGCCAGATAAAAACCGCTGTCGAATTTTGCTGATGGATTTCGCCCTTCGAACCCTCCATATAACAGATAGTGTTTGATAGCAGACATCCCTGATAATTTAACATCTGGATTGTTTTGCAGGTAAAACTTCTTATCGAAGAGTCCACTTTTCTTGATAATTCTAATATTTGTAAAAACAGTAAATAATAACCAAAATCGCTTAATACCCTTCAAATTCTTTGTTTGATACTTCAATAGGGAAATTAATGTGTGTTTATGTAAAAAACTTTTCATGGTGTAGCCATTTTCAATTTTATTTTTTGGAGACACAAAAGCTACACCAGGCATAATATGACTGAACAACTTTATATGCCAACTCTTTGGTAACTGTTTCAAAAACCATTTAACTCCGGTTTCCTCTTTCCATTCAGGTATTTTGTAAAGAAAAGCATTGCTGATAATCAAAGTGCTGCCGCTGCGAGCTCTTTTAATAAGTTGTTTGGAATAATGTTTCCAATCTGCCGGTGAGTTTCCATGCAGATCGCAAATAATCAGATCGAAGTATTGGCTTGAAGTTTCCAAGAAGTTTATTGCATCATCAACAACAGTAATTACATTTAAATTTTGGAGGTTTTTCGCAGCGCCCCTATCAAGGTGATCTATGGTGGTAAGGTTACAACCCTTTGTGGCTAACATTGCTGAAAGCCTTCCTCTTGATGTGCCTAGTTCGAGAACGGATTTTCCTTTAAAATCAGTTGCAAGTTCGAGAATAATTCCTGTACATCCATCTGTCATTGACCAACCAGGAGTTCCCCACTGTTCTTGACCGCCAAGCCATTGGAATTTTTCTATAAGGCTTGTTTCGGTCTTTGAAAAAACAATGTTATCTGCTGTTAACCTATTGAAATGAGGATTTTCCATGACAAAAGAATTTCCAAAATGGTATCCCCATACTTTTCCCTGATCTCCTTTTAACCCAAAATCGATATAATCCTGAAATGCACGGCAAAATGGAAATTCATAAAGAGGAATGGGTAAAGCATTAAGTTTTTGAAAAGCAGCAGCTATGATACCTTGTTCGCACATGTCTTTTTTTCCGTTATGTCCCTTTAATAGTGGTTGTATTGTTAGAATTTCTATTATCTGAGGCATGTAAGTGCATTTTGGAGGCAATGAAACCAACCCCGAATAAAGCATCAATTCAAGGTTCACCAGAGGGGAATATTTACCATAGATATGTGAGTCCTCGGCATCGTCCTGTGATAATCTGACCACATCTTTACCTTTAGTCCATTTTTGATACCAATCAGGTTTTCCTGTTATTACCATATCGCCATCAAGTA
>CAZYEM010000287.1:0-5068 GCA_964646395.1 uncultured Bacteroides sp. | reverse complement strand
ATAATTAAAATTAATAGTATATTTGTAGTGTTTTTGAAATATTAAAAACACAGAAGTTTATAGGTGTATTTACGAGGTAGCGGTAATGATGGATAACCTCTGCAACCGTGATTATTTATAATAAAAAGCAATATGGAATATTTAATAATTTGTATAGTTTCTTTAATTGGAGCTGGACTGACTCTATTTTCCGGATTTGGACTAGGAACATTGTTATTGCCTGTATTTGGATTGTTTTTTTCAATTGATATAGCAATAGGATTGACTGCAATAGTTCATTTTTCAAATAATCTTATAAAACTTGGATTTTTCTACAAACATATAGATTGGAAAGTCATTTTACGGTTCGGTATTCCTTCGATAATTGCAGCTTTTTTCGGAGCTTTTTTATTGACAACATTAACTGACTTGAAACCTATTTTGAGTTATGTGATTTTTGAGAAAGAATTTGTAATAACACCTATAAAGTTGACAATTTCATTGTTACTAATAGTTTTTTCATTGATTGAATTATTACCCAAATTATCAGATTTACAGTTCGATAAAAAATATATGCCAATTGGTGGATTACTAAGCGGATTTTTTGGGGGATTATCGGGAAATCAAGGAGCATTAAGATCTGCATTCTTGATTAGAGCTGGACTATCAAAAGAAATATTTATTGGAACAGGAGTTGTGATTGCTTGTTTTGTCGATTTAACTAGACTTTCAATTTATTCTCGAAGTATTTTGACTCATGTAGATAATTCAAAAATAGTTTTATTAATTGTTTCTATAATCTCTGCATTTATTGGGGTTTACTTTGGCAATAAATTGGTGAAAAAAATTACAATTAAATCATTACAAGTAATTGTTGCTATAATGATATTAGTTTTTTCGATTTTATTAGGATTTGGAATAATATAAAAAATCACTACCACCAACATTCATTCACATATCCGAAATCTCCTTTACAAAAACTTTTACAAAAAACCGATAGCTTTTACTATCGGTTTTTTAATTTCAGTTTGTTAGCAGAAAGTATTGCGGAAAATACCGGAACTTACGATGCCCAAATACCGAAAGTTGTTAAATATCCGTTGTTAATAAGTATCTCTTCACCATAAATAGATACCGCTTTTTATTGCTTAATTTTATATCCGAATTTAATAATACAATTATGCGCAAAATAGTATTAATAATCACTTTACTAGTGTTTTCCCAGCTTTTTGTTTTTGCACAAAAAACAAGTATTTACAAACAGCCCGATGCCCGATACAGGGATGCAATTGAGTTGTTTGAGAAAGAAAAGTATGGAGCTTCCCGGGAGTTGTTTAAGGAAGTAATTATTCAGATTAACGATAATAAATCGGTAATTTCGGCCGATGCTGCTTTTTATGCAGCGGTTTGTGCCACCGAATTATTCAACAAGGATGCTGAATATGAACTTACTCAATTTATCAATAATTATCCCGAAAACTCCAAAATAAATCTGGCATGGTTCAAACTGGCAAGTTATCAGTATGCCATTGCCAAGTACAAGCCAGCAGTTGTTTCGTTTGATAATGTTGATATTTATGAGTTAAATCCCAAGCAACTTACTGAATATTATTTCAGGAAAGGCTATTCAAATTTCAGCAATCAGGAATACGACAAAGCCAAAAAGAATTTTGCAGAAGTAAAGGATGGCAAATCCCATTATGCAGCTCCGGCAACGTATTATTATGCTCATATTCTATATCTGGAAAAGAGTTATCAGTCAGCATTGCAGCATTTTGAAAAGCTTACCAAAGACGAAAATTTTGCAGCAGTTGTACCCTATTATATTACCCAGATTTATTATCTGCAAGGTAAATATGATGAATTGCTAAAAACTGCACCCGAGCTTTTAAAGACATCCACACCCAAAAGAGCACCCGAAATTGCCCGCCTTATTGGCGAATCATATTATAAGACCAATCGCTTTGCCGAAGCAATACCATATTTGCGATTGTACCAGCAAAAAGCAACTGTAAAGATTGAACGTGAAGATAATTATCAGTTGGGTTATGCTTATTTCAAGGCAGGAATATGCGATACAGCCATTACAGAGCTTAAAAAAGTACTAACGGTTGACGATTCGCTTTCGCAAAATGCCCAGTACCATTTGGGCGATTGCTATATAAAAACCAATCAAAAGAAATTTGCACGAAATGCATTTCTTTCTACCTATAAGTTGGGATTTGATGAAAATATAAAAGAAGATGCGCTGTTTCAATATGCAAAATTATGTAATGAATTGTCGATAAATCCTTATAACGATGCCATTGAATCCTTTAATAAATATATTGCCGATTATCCCAAATCGTCCCGAATAGATGAAGCCAATACCTATTTGGTAACTATTTATATGTCAACCAAAAATTACAAAGATGCATTAAGTTCTATCGAAAGCATAAAAAAGAAAGATGCCCGTTTAATGGAAGCTTATCAACGAATTGCATACAATCGAGCAGTAGAGCTTTTTAATGAAGGAAAACTGGAAGCAGCTCAGGTGCTTTTCAAAACTGCAATAGATAACGATTACAACGAACAGTTAATGGCTTTGGCTTATAATTGGATAGGGGAGGGTTTTTTCAGGTTAAAAAACCTCGATGATGCATTAAAAAGTTATAAAAAGTTTCAGGTATCGCCTGGAGCATTCAGTTTACCCGAATACAATACTTCCAATTACAACATTGGCTATGTATATTTTAATCAGAAAAACTATACTGAAGCATTGGTAAATTTCAAGAAATTTAATCTGAATGCTAAGGAAGAGCCTGTAAAAGTGAAGAACGATGCTTTATTGCGTACTGCCGATTGTTATTTTATTACCAAGGAATATGCAAATGCGATTGATAATTACGACAAAGCCATCGCATTAAATCAACCGGATAAGGATTATGCATTATATCAAAAAGCATTATCTCAGGGAGCTCAGGGTAATTTTGATGGAAAAATAGCAAGCTTGCTTAATCTGGTTAACAATAACAGGAAATCGACCTATATAGCAGCCTCTGTTTTCGAATTGGCTAATACTTATCTTAATGAAGATAATAACGAAAAGGCATTAAAGTATTACGAAATGATTACCGAAAACTATCCTAACAGTTCTTATGCAAAAGATGCATTGCTTAAAACCGGAATGATACATTACAATATGCAAAAGAATGAGCTGGCTATTCAAACCCTGGAAAGAGTAATTGAAAAATATCCGGGAACTCCAACAGCAAAGGAAGCATTGATTACCATGCGTAATATTTATGTTTCTATGGACAGGGTAGATGATTTTATTGCAAAAGTTAAAACCTATCCTTCGGCAAATGTAAGCAACGAAGAGCAGGATTCTATCACCTATGTGGCTGTCGAAAACCGTTATATGGATGGTGATTGCCAGAAAGCTACAACAGGTTTTGCCAATTATATAAATAAATTTCCAAATGGAGTATTTGCAATTCAGGCACATTTTTATAAAGCCGAATGCGATTACAAATCGGGTAATATTGCCGATGCAATTGCAGGTTATGAATATGTATTGAATGCACCAAAAACCAAGTTTTCTGAAAAAGCATTGCTTAATTCTGCTGATATTTCATACAAACAAAAGAATTATGAGAAAGCACTTGCTTACTACCAACGACTTGATTCTACTGCCGAATTCAATAATAATATACTTACCGCCCGTATTGGGATTATGCGTTGCAGCTATCAGTTAAATAATTATCAGGTTGCAATGGCTGCTTCTGCTGTTTTGCTTAATACACCAAAGATTTCAAACGAAATTACCGATGAATCGCATTATACAATTGCGAAATCGGCATTGGCAATTGACAGTATTACTATAGCTCAAACAGAATTTGGTATTTTATCGAAATCCAAAAACGGAGAGTTAAGTTCTGAAGCCAAGTATTACATTGCGTTTATCCAGTATAAAATGGAGAATTATGTAAAAGCAGAAAGTATTATTTATGAATACATAAGCAATGCTCCATCGAGTGAATACTGGTTGGCAAAGATTCTGATTTTATGGTCGGATATTTATGTAAAGGAAAATAACTTATCACAGGCAAAAGCAACATTGCAAAGTATTATCGATAAGTATGACGGTGCAGAACTGGTAAAGATTGCAAATGATAAATACAATGCAATATTGCTGATGGAGAAAGAAATACAAGACAAGAAGAACCAGGAGAAAGAAAATAAAAACAAAGAAGAAGATGTAAAGATTAATCTGGATAGCAAAACGGATATTATCAATAATCAAACATTTTAATCAGCAATATAATTGTTAAACTATTAAAATTTAAAACAATGACAAGAAAAATTTTTATCGGAATAATGAAATATCAATTGCTGCTTATGGTTCTTATTGCGATGGTTTCGCATAATGCATACAGTCAGATTATTGATGATAAAAACGAAGTAACGGTAATTGCTTCCTACGAACCTACAATCTCGGATGCATTTAAGCTTAATTTTAATCCGGGTATTAAGGATTCTACGTTCGAACAACCAGATTTTAATTATAGTATTCAAAGCAAAAAGATACCAACTTCATTTATGTTGGAACCTATAAAGCCAGCTAAAATTGTAGGAGAACCTATTACTAAGTTGTATAAAAACCTTATTAAGGCTGGTTTTGGAAATTATCTTACCCCTTATCTGGAAGTATATGCGAATTCGGTTCGTTCAAAATCATACAGTTATGGTGTGCATGCCAGACATTTATCCTCGTCGGGTAGTATTAAGGATTATGCTGAAAGTAAATATTCCAATAATTTGCTTGAAGTATATGGAATGAAATATTTCAAGAAATCAACAATAGATGCTGAAGTGTTTTTTCATCGTGATGTAGTAAATTATTATGGATTTAAACCGGCTGATTTTCATTCGTTTACCGATGATATCAAACAACGGTATGCACAGATTGGCTTTAATGCTTCCTATTACAGCAATTATGTTGATTCTGCTTCGTTGAATCACAAAATTGGTTTGGGGTTTTACAATCTTTCAGATAAATACAGCACACACGAAAACAATCTGAAATTTAGTTTTGATCTGGATAAAA
>CAZYEM010000286.1:0-5137 GCA_964646395.1 uncultured Bacteroides sp. | reverse complement strand
AATTCAATGGCGTCTTGTTCTATATTTCTTGGTATACCGTGTCTTACGTCGATATCCACCTTTATTATTTTTTGTATGATTTCTTCTGGGACTTCTGCTTCGACTTCGACTTCGACTTCTACGACTCTTTCTATTATTAACAGCTGCTGCAGCATTCGCAAGATTATAGAGAGGATTTCTAGCAATGTTATGTATATGAAGTGTATAATCTGTAGCAGCCTCAACTGTTGAAAAATACTGTCGACATACTTTGCAGCAGAGTTCAGGATACTTTGCACATGCTTCAGGAAGATGTCTTGTATTGATATGTTTTTCTAAATCGGTGTGCTTTCTCTTACAAAACTCACAATAATTTTTAACATGTGACGAAGAAACCTCCCACGGCAGAGGTTTACTTGGAGCACTCATTATACTTACTATATTGATTATAAATCATATGTAAAACCGGATACATGATTATAACAAAAAAAATAGTGCAGTAAGGATGCCTGTTACTGCAGTCATCGCTGTTATCATATAGGACCGATCATTTGACTGGTATTCATTAGCAAGAACAATCGCTTGTTGGCTATCAATAGCGTGTTGTTGAGTGGATCGAATGGCATCTTCTATATCAAAGGTGTCTTGTTTCTGAACAGTATCATGTAGAGTTTCCATACATTCTTTTAGATATTGAACATCATATTCTATATCGGTAAGAGGGTCCATGCCCCTTTGGGGCAGCATACTCTGTCCTTTGGACAGAGGGTCCATACCCCGTTGGGGCAGCTCCATTTATTGATGGAAAAGAAAATCTAACGACAGCAAAATAGATTCGTCATACAATACCATAGACCGCATCCATCATTCTCATCGATGAGTGGCACACTATATTGTATAAGATTGTTTTTATATAAGGGAATGGTATTCAAATCGGTAGAATCAAGAAGATTCGGGTAGGAAGAAAGAGGCGGATGAACATAGGTTTCCGAAAACTCTTCTGAGTATTCTTCGCGACAGTCATCCATATGGGTATCAGTATATTTACGCGGATTAACATAGGGGAGAATAATAGGAGCAGATACGACATCCATGGATTGTTCGTTCTGATTCATCTATTAGATCATATAAAATATAATAGAACGATCATGATATGATAGTATATTACATATAATTGCTGCAATAAGGACGTGGTAATGTATTATGAACGTGATTTCTATATTGATATACCAATGGATGAAAAATTTGTCCCAGCATTTCTGTCCAGTCAATTGGATAAGGATAATGAGGAGAATCCGATTGTCCCAATTGTCTAATCTCTCTTGCGGGAAATTGCTTTAATTTTTCTAGGTTAGAATCCAATTTTTGAATCATTTGATGATACCATTTTGTTGTAAAAGGAGTACGTGGCTTACATACGTATGCACAATTTCCAACCAAATCGTACCAATGATCCTGTAGTGTTTGTGTCATCGCTTGATCACCTTTTATAATCGCACAACCATATTCAAATTCTTTATAGCCGAGAACCCACGCATCATGGTCTAAATAAAATGCATCCATCGATGTAGTCCAGTCACTAGAAGGGGGTTTAATATCGCTATATGCGCCACCATGATAATGCATAAAATAGGTTCTCAGATAATCTGACTTATGAACTTCCGATAAATATTGATATCCTTCATGAAGAGGTTCAACAAGATAGTCCTTCAGATTGCCAGGATGAATCAAAATAACTTCTAGACCCGTTTGAGAAAGAGTTTGTAGTCCATACTTTCTCCGATCAGACATCTCATCATGTCCCATCCAAAAACAATATAATTTATATGACATAATATATATTACATTATATATTAGCTTTAAGTTGTTTACCGTAATAAATAATAGGTTAAGAAGATTTGAGCGATTGCGGTATAACACCAAATTGCTGGCTTTTCATTTATATTATTCGTTAATAAAAAGCCAAAATAGGGTCCTGTTAGAAGTAAGGCTAAAAATGGTTTCAATTGAAAAATAGTTAAGACAGGGATAACCCACATAAAGAAATGTAATCCAATGCTGGGTGTAAACCAATATTTTCCAGGAGTGCGTAATCGTACATTCCACGCAATATGACGTTCTCCCGAAACAGCACATGTATTTCTGCCACACAATGGTTCATTGCCAACATCACATAATTCATCATCATCCACAGAAATAAGTCGGCTTGCCAATAATAAACCGGCAAAGAAAGACATATAAATAAATATAAATTGTGGTTTGTCCGTGAAAGCAAATAGCCACAGATTGAAAAAGAGGGGCTGAAAGCAAATATGAAGATAGCCAAGCATTGTCAAGAATTGATTATCCTTATTATCACACTGATTGATGACTTTGTATTGGAAAAATTGTATGATTTCCATGAGAGCAAAATAGCCAATTCCAATGGATGCATACACATTTTTGTGATAAAAAAAGGCACTTGAAAGTAATCCAAAAATACCGATTGCCAATGATATGTTTTCAGAAAAACACATCTCTATTCATACAATATATTATAAGATGAATCCTCTCAGGGACCTAAACTAAATACCACCATATAATAATAATGGCGACGGTAACACCATACAAGAAAGTTCTCGCCTTCGATATTGGTATTAAAAATCTGGCGTTCTGTCTCTTGGAACGTGAAACCGTACTTGGATTAGAAAATTGTAATTTATTGGAACCGGTGGAGCCCATTACATGTAAACAATGTAAGCTGAAAGCATCCTACAAAGCCAATCAAGAGCCCTATTGTAAAAGGCATCTTCCTAAGACATACTTGGTATTGCCTGAACTAGCAGGGAAGAAGCTACCGTCCAATAAAGTGCTGAATGAATTGGTAAAAACGCATGGATGTCTTTCCACGGGAAAAACGAATGGTGCGTGTATGGAAGCTCTTGCTACGAAATGTGCATTTTATTTGGAGCAACCCAAACAAGCTAATGCATCCAAGGTATCACTAGAACACATTCATGATTGTCTTCGGCAGTTTGTGAAAGCAAAATGGTTATCATTTACGGGAGCAACACACGTCTTACTAGAAAATCAACCAGCCTTTAAGAATCCGCATATGAAATCGGTTCAGGTGCTTCTGTTTGCCACGTTGAGAGAACAGTATCTAACACATCAGCAAACCCCTTCATATCATTTGGTTCATGCGAAGAAGAAGGTTCAAGCGGAAAAAGGAGATGCTGGATATGCGGAACGCAAACAGAAATCAGAAGAGCGTCTCATTCAACTCTTTGAACAAGGAACCCTACATCCTACTCCGTTATATGATATGTGGAAATCATCCAATAAGAAGTCGGATATGGCAGATGCGTTATGTATGGCAGTGGATCATAATAGATAGGCATGAATATTCTAAAAACAGAGAATTATTCAAAGAGAAGTGCGTCATTTATAGTGCTTAAAAAAACAGCTATGATGAAAGACATATGAGCAGCTCGGGTGTAAGTATATCAGACATGCAAAACTTCGTAGAAAACATGGGCTCCGATATCCAAATTAGTTCAAGCATTGGAAATGTCATTGAATTAGGGGATGAAGATTTGGGCAATGACTTTGGAGCGAGTCTGTTATCGAATACTCGTGTATCATCACGTCCGGCACAAAGTTCACAGAGTGTATCGGCGTTAGAACCGCTTCAGGACATTGGAATCGGTTCACTGGAGCCACTGGAATCTATTTCCTTTGATCTTCCATCAGGCAATTCCAATCCAGAGATTACAGTAAACCGTCAATCCGACGACTTGTTCTCCAATCAGCAGACAGCATCGGGTCCTTCCATTAATTTGGCGGCGGCGAATCGTCTCAGTCCAGAGGAAGAGCGAAAGAAGAAGGCAGATTTAATTAATAAGTTGAATCGTCTGGAGTCAAAGGGCTATACACTGACGAAGCGATTCACCATGGATAATGCGTTGGATGAAATTCAGCAGGAGTATGATCGCCTGGTGGATGCGAAGAATTTGGAGGCGTCACTACGATTCCAGCGTCAATGTCTGATGGGTGTGGCGACAGGTGCCGAGTTTTTGAATAGCAAGTTTAATCCATTTGATTGGGAGTTGGATGGGTGGTCTGAGTCCGTTCATGAGAACATTGAGGATTTTGATGAAGTGTTTGAGGAGCTCTATGACAAGTACCGAGGACGTGGTAGCATGCCACCTGAAGCGAAGTTGCTCATGTCATTGGTGGGAAGCGGATTCATGTTTCACATGAGCAATTCGTTCTTCCGATCGAAGATGACCAATGTGGATCCGACGGACATTTTCAAGAACAATCCGCAGCTAGCGAAGCAGTTTGCGCAGGCGGCGGCGCAGCAGGCAGGTCCAGGATTTGGTAATTTCATGGGGGCGGCGATGGGAATGCCACAGCAACCACAGCAGCAATATGCGCAACAAATGAATTCAGGTCCATTTAATCAGGCGTCGAATGGAATGGCGCCACCGATGCAGATGCCACAGTCATCCTACGCGCAGCAATCTCAGCAGCCACAGCGTCGCGAGATGAAGGGACCCAGTGGCGTGGATGATATTTTGAAGACGTTTCAGGAAGTGCGTAATGCGGAACTAGAAATCAATCCTATTTCCATTCCAGCACCCGAACCATCTTATTATCAGCAGCCCGCACGTCAAGCCGCCTTTGAAATCTCAAGCATTCATACCACACCACTTTCGGATGTAGGTAGTGATGCCACACGTACTGGATCCACGGGACAGCGTGCGAATCGCCGTCGTAAGGTACAAACACCAGTGGGAAATACGATGACACTTAATTTGTAACAGAGTACAATGAATATAATAATAAATATAGCAATAAATAATAATTAATATGGCACTTATGATAAGTGTTATATTAATCATATGACTATATTATCTACGAAGTAAGGAAAGGTTTGCTGCATAGATATCGGTATGGAGAACATCATCATTGATTGGATCACCGTCTTCATTGATGGTGGAACCGATTGGAACATATCGCAATGATTTTTCAAGGGCTTCTTGATCGGGACGATTCATGTTCTTTTTCGTTTGATCAGCGGTTTGATAGCGTTGCGCCTTGGCACTCAGACGGTGAAGAATTTCCTTTTCTTCAGGTGTCATTTCTTCACCAGGTTTGGGTCCATCCGCACAGG
>CAZYEM010000285.1:0-5140 GCA_964646395.1 uncultured Bacteroides sp. | reverse complement strand
TTTTTTGAGGCTTACTACATCCTCATGTATATCCGTAATTATTGCTGTTTTCAATATTAAAAAATATTAGTTAATGACTTTTAATCATCTTAATAATATTAATTTTATAGCTTTTCTTTTTCATTAGATTTTCCTCAAAGATACAATAATATTTTTAAGTAAGTAAAAGTGTTACTTAAAAGCCATAATTATAAAAATATTTTTCTGTTACATTCCATCATTTCTTTTTATAATAGGGTGTTACAGTTATGAAATTAAACTTATTTAAAAATAAAATTACGAAAGGTTTTATATCGGAAATAGCTATATTTAAATTTTCCATGTTTAGTTTAAAGCCCAATAGAAAAATAGGTCTTAGATTTTAGATTCCCCGTTTTTTAATAATCAATGATTCTGATAGTTATTGTGTGTTTTTATAAATATTTATTGATCAAAGAAATTATAAGGGTAGATGTAGAGAAAATTCATATAAATTCACTTATTTATTATTTGCATAAAAATAGGGTGGCTAAAATAGCCGATAGCTATCAACAATTTTCTTTTAACTGTTTTCAGAAGATATTCTTATTATCAGTTAGTTAATTGCAGGATAGACAATGATTATATTATTCAAATAAAAATATCTTCCAGATTATTAATTTTTATAGAAAGAAAAGTGTAGTAAATAATAGCAAAAACTAAATTTTATACTTTTAAGTATTTCAAAAACAAATCCAGCCCCATTTTCTTATCCTCATCCAGATTATAACTTATATATCGGGTGTAATATTCTTTAGCATCTACATTGTCAGGGATTTTGTCTTTAAATGCATCTATAACTTTATCAATATTTTCAATTCCTGTTTTAATGATTTTGTTAAACTTTAGTATAAAATCTTCCTTCAAAGGCTTATTGGCTACCCAGCAAGCAAATACGAAGGGTAAACCCGTAAACAGTTGCCATTCTTCTGCCAAATCATACACATAAGGATAGTTTTGGCGGGCAGTAAAAGTTTTGTCTCCAATCAATACAACTGATTCAAAATCATCTGTTTTACTAGTATTTGAGTTTGGAATATCAATCCATCCGGGATTTATTTTCCAGTAATTTCGTGCAAGAACTTTTACTAATTTTACAGAAGTTCGTGATTCATTATCGAGGTATATATTTTTGATTTCCTGTAAGGGTATTTTGCTTAACAGCAATACGGTATGCACTTTTCCAATAGCTCCTATGCAATAATCTGTAATAATGAGGTGATAACGTAATTGCGGAATAATAGCAACAGGAACCAACCCAATTTCCACTTCGTTGTTTATTAGTTTCTGAGCACATATTGCAGGAACATCTGTAGTAATAGTAAATTCGTTCATTAGTTCAGACTGTTGAAGTCCATAAATAAAAGGATAAGTGTTTAGGTATGAAACTGCTGATATTCGTATCATTTTTCGATTTTTAATATTGCAAATTTAAAACAAATAATCACTTGAAAAGTTGTTTAAATACAACAAAAAAGACCAACCTGATTTAAAAGATTGGTCTTTCCTATACTTTTTATTTGCTATTAAATATGCAGCAAATGACCCATTTTTTCCTGTTTTGTTTTCAGGTATTCAAAGTTGAATTTGTTGGGTTCAATTATTAAAGGAATAATATCGGTAATTTGGATTCCATAACCGGTAAGTCCAGCTTTTTTAACTGGATTATTGCTGATTAAACGTATTTTATGTGCATTCAGATCTCTTAAAATCTGAGCACCTATGCCATAATCGCGTTCATCGGGTTTAAAACCAAGCTCTTCATTGGCTTCGACTGTATCTTTACCCATTTCCTGCAAATGATATGCTTTCAGTTTGTTGAGTAATCCAATACCTCTGCCTTCCTGATTCATATAAACAATAACGCCTTTTCCTTCTTTTTCAATCATTTCCATGGAAGTATGCAGTTGCTGGCCGCAATCGCATTTGTAAGAACCAAAAATATCACCCGTAACACAGGAGGAATGAACCCTAACCATAATTTGTTCATCATCTTTCCATTGACCTTTAACCAATGCCAGATGGGTAACATTATTGGTTAATTGTGTGTATGCGTAGAGTTTAAAATTTCCAAATTCAGTAGGAAGATTTACCACCTCTTCTCTTTTAATCAAACTTTCATTTTTTACCCGATAAGCAATCAAGTCTTTAATGGTAATTATTTTAAGATTGAATTTTTTGGCAATAACCATTAATTCCGGTAAACGAGCCATTGTTCCATCTTCGTTCATAATTTCCACCAAAACACCTGCAGGATATAAGCCTGCCATGCGAGCCAAATCAACAGAAGCTTCGGTGTGACCTGCACGATGCAAAACACCTCCGTTTTTTGCCTTTAGCGGGAAAATATGTCCTGGACGACCATAATCACTTGGTTTAGTGTTAGGATTGGTTAAAGCTTTTAAACTTTTTGAACGATCGCTTGCCGAAATACCCGTTGTGCAACCGTCGCCCAATAAATCGATTGATACTGTAAACTGAGTTTCGTGAGCAGATGTATTATTGGAAACCATCATGTGGAGATTCAGTTCGTTACATCTCTCCTCAGTAACAGGAGCGCAAATTAAACCTCTTCCGTGCATTGCCATAAAATTTACCAGTTCAGGTGTTATGGTTTCTGCAGCTGTAATAAAATCGCCTTCGTTTTCGCGATCCTCATCATCCACCACAATCAGTACTTTTCCTTTTTTGAATTCTTCTATGGCTTCTTCTATTGTATTGAGCTTGTATTCCATTGTATTAAATTCCTTTGAAAATATTTGCAAAAGTAATGTTTTTTTATTTCTTATTCTAATATGCAAAGCTTGCTTTTACTAAAAAACTACCTAATTATTTATCTTTTAAAGTTGTATTGTCGAATTTATTTCATTTATAGCTATTCACATAAATTATTATTTTTAATATTACGAATTAATTGCATATTTAATAATTGAATTTTTATAATTTCAATAAAAATGACGATGAAATATTCACAATAGTTTAGACATTTTCTATCTTTTTTGAACTAAAATCATAGTATTGATGTTTAGTTAAAAGTTCGATAAACAATTAAGTAATTACTAATTAAAAAACGAGAAATGAAAATACTGGTTTGTATTAATAATGTACCCGATACAACAACAAAGATAAAGTTTTTAGATAAAAAAGTTTTTGATACTGCCGGAGTTCAATGGATTATAAATCCATGGGATGAATTGGCACTCACAAGAGCTATTGAAATTAAAGAAGCTCAGGCTGCATCTGTTGAAAAAATTACGGTGATAAACGTAGGTTTACCCGATTCGGAATCAACTATAAGAAAAGCATTGGCAATTGGTGCTGACGATGGTGTTAGGATTAATTATGATGCAAAAGATTCTTATGCTGTAGCTTTTCAGTTAGCCGGATATGTTAAAAACGAAAATTATGACATCCTGATTTGCGGTACAGAATCAAGTGATTACAATGGAGCAAATGTTGGAGGAATGCTTGGTGAAATTTTAGGAATCCCTTCTGTATCTTCCGTTTCATACCTTGATATAGTGGATGGCAAAGTTATAGTAAAAAGAGAAATTGATGGTGGACAGGAAACAATTGCTGCCCGTACTCCATTTGTAGCCATTGTTCAGAAAGGTATTGCCAATGAACCTAAAATCCCTTCGATGCGAGGAATTATGACCAGTAGAAGTAAACAATTACAGGTTATAGAAGCAATTCCAACAGATGTACTTACCGAATTTGTTGAATACGATTTACCTAAACCTAAAGCAGGTTGCAAAAAAATAGATGCTGAAAATGTTAAGGAATTAGTTCATCTGTTACATACCGAAGCTAAAGTTATATAATTAATTAAACAATTTAAAAACAAAGAAATATGTCAGTTATAGTATATACCGAAAATTGGGATGGTAAATTTAAAAAACTATCTTTCGAATTAGTTTCCTATGCAAAAGATGTTGCAAAAAAATTAAACACTTCATTAATTGCTCTGTCAATTGGCAATGTTGCTGATGACGAATTAATAAAACTAAGTAATTATGGTGCAGCAAAAATTATAGCTGTTAACGATAATAAACTGAAGAATTTGGATAATCAGGCATATACAGCAGTAATTGCTGAAGTTGCTGCTAAAGAAAATGCAATTGCTCTTATTTTTGCACATAATAACACTGGAAAAGCCATTGCACCCCGATTGTCAGTGAGGCTCAAAGCAGGATTGGTTACAGCTGTAGTTGCTGCACCTGTTTCCGCAGATCCTTTTATGGTTACCAAAAAAGTATTTACTTCCAAAGCTTTTGCTAATGTTACTATTAAAACTCCAATAAAAATACTTACGTTGATGCAAAATGCTTTTGGTTTATTTGAAGCTCCTGAAGTGTTTGTTAAAGAGCAATTTATTCCAGCTTTAAGTGATGAAATTAAAACAGAAGTTATCGAGATAAATAAAGTTAGTGGTAAAATTCTGTTAACAGATGCTGATATTGTTGTATCAGGAGGCAGAGGAATGAAAGGCCCCGAAAACTGGGGTTCTATTGAAGAACTTGCTCAATTGCTTGGAGCCGGAACCGCTTGCTCCAGACCAGTTTCCGACGAACATTGGAGAACACACGAAGAGCATGTTGGGCAAACAGGAAAGGTTATTGCACCTACCTTATATATCGCCTGTGGAATTTCCGGAGCCATACAGCATTTGGGTGGAATAAGCAGCTCAAAATGTATTGTTGCCATTAATAAAGATCCGGAAGCTCCTATTTTTGAAGCTGCCGATTACGGAATAGTAGGGGATGTTCTGAAAGTACTTCCCGATATGATTTCGGCTGTAAAGGAATTGAAAGGGATTTAATTTGTTGTAAATAATAACTTTAAACTTATTTTAAACTTTAAAAACCATCGCAAAAAGCGATGGTTTTTTTAATATATGACTATTTTAAAATGAAACTTTTATTAAAAATAATAGTAATAACTGATAAAATCAAAATATGCAAGATATAGCTAAAAATTATTATAATAAAAAATTAGTTGAATTAGAATCTGAACTTAAAAAAGTAAAGAAAACTATTTTTTATTTTTACTTATTAAGACTTTTTTTATTTATAGTTTGTATAGCTTTTTTAGTTTTCTTTATAAGGTATAGCTATGAATA
>CAZYEM010000284.1:0-5140 GCA_964646395.1 uncultured Bacteroides sp. | reverse complement strand
TCATTTGTTGAAGATTCAGGATGACTTTTAGGTAATATTTTATGAACATTATGACAATCAACACACATGGCTGCTCTTTCATCTCCCTTAGAAGTAACCAGTCCATGATAACTATCCTGATAACTCTTCACATTCATATTTTCCATTCCATATCGTTGGGATAACAATAAATTCTGATGACATTGAAGACAGGTATTATCCTGAATTTTCTTCATTTTGTCTCGCTTATTTACTGAAGAAACTGCCTGAATTCCATGTTCGCTATGACAATCATTGCAAGATGGTGCACTTCGGATTCCTTTTTTAACAGCTATCCAGTGAATGGATTTCTTGTAATCTTCTGTGATTTCTTTATGACATTGCTCGCAGGTATTGGGAAGATTTATTCCGGAAATCTTAGATTCAGCCTGAACCCTGTTTTTGATGTTGTGTTTACCATGACAAGTTACACAAGATGCGGAACCTTTACTACCATTCATTACTAATTTACCATGTACACTTGTATTATAAAGTTTACCAGGTTGCATACTTGATAATGAATATTTTTTAACAAATTCGGGATCATCATGACATTTGCCGCAGGTAGAAGTTAAATTAACAGGATAAACCCAGCTATTTTTGCTTTTTACAGAGTCTATTTCATGCGAACCATGACAATTCCAGCATTGAGCAGCTTCATTAATACCTTCTGTAAGTGATAAACCATGTATACTTTCTTTATGTTCCTTAGCTATAGCACTATGGCATAAATAGCAATCGGCCAAAACACCATCTTTAGGTGCTTTTTTATGATTGTTTATATTATTAATCACATAACTATGACAATTAGCACAAGACAAATTCTTATGAACCGATTTTGATAATTCCAGTTTATGGTCTTTTTTAGTATGGCATTTGGCACAACCATCATCCATTTTGCTAACAGTATGATAAGAAGCTAATAAAACATTGTTTTTATGGCATTTACCACAATATGTTTTCTCTTTGTTTTTAACGGTTGAAGGTGAAATAATTTTATGTGTACCATGACACGATTTGCAATTAGGAGATTTAGATTCGGGCAGATGCATTAATTTGCGATGTACATCATTTTTCATCTGAGCATTAAGTGTCGCATGACAATTATTACAATCTACTTTTTTAGCTGATCCTTTAGCATGTTCTTCCGAAGTAATATCTTTATGGCAATCACCACATTTAATTATTTTATCATGAACTGTTTTTTCAACCAGATTTTCATGACAATCCAGGCATTTTATTTCCTGAGCTTTAGCTAAAAAGCTAAAAGTAAATGTAGTAATAATGAAAAAAAGAACAATTAAATTAAATTTTTTCATAGTGTTTTTTTGGTTTAATTTGATTTAAATTTTATTTAGTATATGTATTTTTAGTATATTTTCAATTTAAGTATATGTATCAAAAGCATTTAATACTCATGATTTAATTAAAAAAATAAAGCCATGCTTTTAGGCAATGGCTTTATTTTATTTTTCAACAAATTAATATTTTCCCGCAATTAATGAAAAGATTATTAGTATTACTAAAATAATTCCAGTGAATAAAAACAGAAATCCAAAGAATTTCACAATTTTCATCCAGGACGGAGTGAATTCCTTTTTCACTAATCTGCTTTCTAATTTACCGGATTGTTCTAATTCCTCATATTCTTTTGGTCTGTCTTTTTTATATTCTTCTAATTCGACATGGCCTGTAAATATTACAGTATCCATTGGGAATGCTTCTGGACGTAAATGTGTATTAAAGAAATGTATTGTAAAAATAAAAATTACTGCCAATAATGCTTCATCGCTATGTATTATCTGAGCTACATTAATAACCCAACCTGGAAGTATTTTTGTAAAGATTTCAGGAAACCACAAAACCAATCCAGACAAACCGATTACAGCTACACCCCAGAAAACGGCCATATAATCGAATTTTTCCCAATAAGTCCATCTTCCGTATTTTGGACGTTCGCCTAACCATAAGAACCATTTGATAGTTGCAATAAAGTCTTTAACATCTTGTTTATTAAACATAAGTGTATTAGCTCCAAAAATAAAAGCTCCAATTCCTTTGTTTTGTGCTTTTTTTAGTTTTACTAAAGAAATAACATGGAAAAAGAAATAACCAAAGGTAATTATAGCTGCAAATCGATGAATATTACCCGCAATTTCAACACCTCCAATAAGTTTTGATAAACTATTAGCCCAATTCATGTGAGCAAATTTTAGCATCATTCCGGTTAATGCCAGTAATAAGAAACTAATTATAACAAAAATATGTGTAATTCTCTGACTTTTTGTAAAACGTCGGAAATAAACCTGTTCACCTTGTGCTTTAGCATGCTTTTTCTTTTTTCTAGATTCGCTTATCGAACGAGGAATCCACAAAAGAGTGTGAAGTCCGAAAAATCCAAATACGCTTAGGAGTAATGAAGTCATTCCCCAGAAAGTATAATAAAGAACTTTATTATCATTATGTGTAGCATGCGATAAATAGCCTGTAAATTTCAGATTTGCATTTTCATGACATTTTTTGCAGGTTCTAACAATATTTTTCTGACCAACACTCGATTCGGGATTGTCCATATTTAAAATCTTATGAGCACCATGACAATCAGAACATCTGGCAGCTTTTAAATGACCAAGTGTATATGCTTTGCCATGGTAAGTTTCCATATATGTACCTGAAAGCTTACTATGACAACTTCCACATTGCAAAGTTATTTGAGTCATAAACTGATCTTTATCAATTTCAGTAATTGTATGAGCGGTATGACAACTTGCACAACTTGGAAATTTTTTATCTTTAGTGTTATTCAGAAACGAATGATCACTTTCGATGTAATCATTATAAATACTTTTATGGCATTTTCCACAGGTTGTTGGTACATTTACCGGATTTACAGTTGAATTAACATCAGATTCTTTCAGGATATTATGAGAAGTATGACAATCTGTACAAATAGCACTTGCCAATAAACCTTTTTGCATCAATCCTTTTCCATGAACACTCTTTGAATAATCACTAAAAGCATCAATTTCTTTAAGATGAGTATTAATAACAGCTTTCCCATTTTTCTTATGACAATTCCCGCAAAGCTGTGGAATATTTGCTCTACTGGTTACTGATGATTCATCATATCTGCTCTTTACAATATGAGTACCATGACAATCAGTACAGTAAGGAGCATTGGATTTTTTATTAAAATAAGCCTGACCATGTCCACTATTTATGTATATATTAGAAGTTTCTTCATGACAGATTGAGCAGTCAACTTTTGATACAGTTGCACAAGGACGACCGGTTTTATGTCCCATTGTAATATCAGTATGACAGTTATTACAAGCTAAGTTTTTGTGTGGGGTATTTAAAAAATCATTTTTATTTATCTTTAAAGAAACTTTTTTATTATTTACAATTTTATGTGTATTCTCAGATTCATGACATTTCAGGCAAATTTGATTGGAAATTACAGTTTCCGACTTCTGAGGTTTTATTTTATGTGATGAATGACAATCATTACAAGCAGGGATACTACCTGCTTTTTTCTCCCACAATTCCTTTTTTATTACCTTTTTATGAACCATTTCGATATTTGCATGGCATTTCATACAGGTACTTGCAATTTTGGAGCTGGAAGTGCTCGCCTGTTGATTAGTATGGGGTAAAATTAAATGATTTCCATGACAATCATTGCAGGTAGCTGATACAATTAATCCACTCTCAAACAAACCTTTCCCATGAATACTCTCACTGTAATTAGTAAGAATATCTTTCATGGTAATATTATATAAGCGTGCTACAGGAGCTCCTTCTTTATGACATTTTCCACATAATATTGGAATATTTAATTTATATGTTTTTGATTTTGTTGAAGTTTTTGGTAAAACATCATGTTTGCCATGACATTCTTTACAATCAGGAGCATAAGGTGCATTAAACTTTAGTGCCTGTCCATGAATACTAAGAAAAAACTGATTCTGAGCCATTTTATGACAATTTCCACAATCAACTTCCTTAAGGTTTTCCGGATGAGGAAATTCACTAACATCGGCATCTTTATGGCAGGAAATACATTTTACTTTTTTGTGAATTGAATTTCCAATAATTGAATGATCTACAAACAATGAAATATTCTTTCCGTTCTTAATCTTTTTTAAGGTATTATCACTATGACATGACATACAGTCTTCATTCGTATTCTGGGAGTACAAACCACTTGTAAAAAAGAGTAAAGTGGTTATTATTATCAATGAAGTTGATTTTATAAAATTCAACATTTTCATTTTAGTTTAATTTGTAATTTTTATTTATATAGTTAACACCTTATATTCAAACAATTACTACGACCAGTATTAGGTCGTAGTAATTTAAGTTCTTTGATATTGAAAATGTATTTTTATTTGTAAAATACTCTTGTTATATTAAATCCTAACATTAAACCTTTTGAAGTAAATGGATTTTGGTTGTAGGCCATATTTCTTGCATAATCAATTGATTCAGCAGTTGAAATAAATATTTGAAATGAATGAGCAGCGGTTGCATTTTCAAATCCAAAAGAAAAATTTGGTTTCACTTCCTGAAACTTATCAGTTACTTTTTTAGTAATTAAACTAAAGTTTTTGTCATATTCAAAAGTAAATGCAATAGTAGGTGTTAAATTTAATTTACCTAAAGCTGACATACCAAACTGATCATTTCTTCTTAATGCATCTTCTTTAACCTCACTTGCTGATTCAACAACATTTAGGTGAGTATGAGTCGCTGCAACCTGTAAACTGAAAAAATCACAGAATTTTCTTGAAACCATAATTTCATTAAAGTAAGATAATCTATGTGAAAATGAAAAGTTATCATAACTGAAACTTGTAGCTTCTTCTCTTGCGTCATAGGATAAAGTTCCAAAATAAACTATTGATACAGGCATTTTATTGTTAGTAGTTTGCTCAAAAATACTATACTTATAATTTAAATCCTGAATCTTGTTAAATTTAGTTGTACCTAAACCTATTTGTAATTTATTGGTTATTCCATAATTAACTCCTATACGTATATTTGATGGTGAATAAATACCAAATAATTCTTTAACACCATCACCTATTTTACCAAATCTATGATTAATAACACATTCAAA
>CAZYEM010000283.1:0-5143 GCA_964646395.1 uncultured Bacteroides sp. | reverse complement strand
TTTACTATGCCAACTGCAGTAGCAGGTAAATCATTCGTTTTATTACTCAAACAAGCTGCAACTACTGGAAACGGTACTGCTACTTTTACAGGAGTTAAATGGGTAACAACTCCTGTAATAACTGCTACTGCAGGTAAAATGGATATTATAACTTTCGTATCTGATGGAACAAATTGGTACGGTTCAATTGCACAAGGATATACGCCATAATGTTTGCTGCTATAAATTCGTTTTTAACTCCGCCTTTTTATAGAATTTACACTTCAACTAATGGTATCCCTAAACTTGGAGCTGGTCCATATTTAGGGCAATGGCCTCCAATACTTGGAGGAACTTGGGTTTCACTTCAAACTGCAAATGCGGATGATGCATTTGCAACAGTTCCATTTCCATTTACTTTTTATTTTAATGGGGTTGGATATACAAATTGTTATGTGGGATCAAATGCATATATTACTTTTGGTGCCGGTTCGACTCAATTTACTTCATTATCTGCAACGAATCCCCCAAATCCTAAAATTATGTTTAATGCTTCTGATCGCAGTTATCAAGTAGTCGGATATTTATCAACTACTAATTTCGTACGAATTCGGTATGAAGGAGGAATTAGCACTTCTGCAACAGTTCAACAATCTCCTTGTATATATGAAGTGGTATTTATGAATCCAGCAGCTCCTAACATAAACTCTTTACCAACTATTGAATTTAGATTTGGTAATTATAGAAATAGTGGTGGGGTAACTGGTATTTACAGCGCGAATGCCGCATTAACTACAACTGGGACATTTACTCCAGCCGCAAATACATCTGCTGTATTACTAGGTAATAGCGGCGGAACTACTTGGGCTGTATCTAGTAATAGTATTGTTTCATTTTCCCCCGAAGTTTCGGCTCCGGCTCCGGCTCCAACTCCGGCTCCAACTCCGGCTCCGACTCCGGCTCCAGGTCCTACAACTATAGGACAATCGTATGGCGGCGGGTATTATGCGGGCAAAATCAACGTTTCTGGTTCGCAGTATTATTTAATTGTCTCCCCTAAAGCAACAGGTGAAGCTCTACTTGCGTGGGGAACGAACGGGTCGACTGCTTATTCGTCGCGTATATTTGGTCCAACTAACAGTGCCGGTTTAAATGCTCTTAGTCCGACTGGGTATCCAGCTGCAAATTTCTGTGAAAATCTTACAATTGGCGGATATACAGATTGGTACCTTCCTGCTGTAGACGAACTTCAAGTGTTATATTACTTTTTAAAACCAACTACTGGAAATAATAATACTGCATATGGATACAATTCTTATGCAGTATTTCCAGAACCTGTTAACACGTATTACTCACCAACAAGTCCTGCTCAAACAAGCGCGGGTATTGGGTTTAGAACAGGAGAAATTAACGCATTTTCTAGTACGTTTTATTGGACTTCTACCGATGCAACTTCTACGCAAGCGCTGGGAATTGATTTTACGGGTGGAACCGAAATTTATGGTAGCAAAACATCCGGATTTAGTCTTAGAGCTGTTCGAAGAGTTTTAGTATAAATAAAATTTTAATTATTGGAATTATTTATGTATATACAATTAACAGATATTGATGCAACTACTGGAATTCTTTGTACAAAAGCTCCAATGCGAACAGGACCAACATTACCGAATATAAAAGGTTTTAAATTTATTTTTGCGAAAGAGTCTATTTATCCTTTGGATATTAATCCTGATGGATCATACTCAGAAATGCCGCTTTATTATGGTATTTGCGATGATGATGCAGATATAACGCTTACGGGTGTAATTAAAATTCTTTCGGAAATAGAATTTGAAACAGATAAATATGCTGAACATCAAGCTAGAAAACCTTATCCGTCTTGGATAGGCGATATTAAAACAATGTCGTGGTATCCTCCTGTGCCTTATCCGCAAGACGAAAACTATTACTATTGGGATGAACTTTCCATATCTTGGATTAAACAAACACCGACAGCATAATTACTATAAAAATTTTTAAATTGAATTATTTTAGTAATATTTAAGTTTAATTAATAAAAAAGGGAGCCGAAGCTCCCTTTTTATTCTTAGTTATCCAGCTGGATAGATAAAGCAGATGCCGAGAATGTCGGAGCCGCGTCGCCATCATTTACCGTTTTTGGCGTAGTTAAATTACCATAGAACAGTAAATTTCCACTCGTAGCTGCATCATACATACCAAATGCAGTAATAACGCCCCAATTTGCTCCAGTAGGAACAGGGAAAGTAATTGCATTAATGTTATATGTTGTTCCAGATGTACCTGAACTTGTTGAAGTTGAACTTGAGCTATCTGTACCAGACCAGTTTAATAGAGATGAAGCAATACGCACTCTAGAATAACCTCCACCAGAAACTTCAGTTTGCCCTGTATTAGCGTCATTTGTTCCTGTTGTCAATAATCCAATCCAAGTATTCGCTGGCGCTGTGTATGCTTGTTGTCTAAAAATATAATCAATTAATTTATTTTCTAAGTAATTCGACATTGCTGCCATATTATAACTCCTTATTTATTTGTGAATTTATATAGTATTTATATTATGTTGCTTTATTTACGGCAATAGAATTGCCTGCAGCAATATCAATTATATTAAGTCTACCATATGGCCATGGTGAAGTAACAGTTGTATAATTTGTGTTTGAATTTGCTGTTGTTACTGCTAAAGTTGCAACATTAATCCAATTTGCTTGGTTAGTTGAAACTTGAACTACGACATTTGAACTTCCGCCTGTAGAAAATGCTTGTAATATAGCACTAGGGTAATTTGTAAAGCTAAATGTAAATGTATCTTGCGGTCCAGTTAATCCAGCTCCATAATTTGGAGTTTTGGCTGCAACTCCAGTATTAGCATATTGTGGATTTGAGAAATCAATAACAGCTGTATTTCCTGATACAGAAACAACTTTTGATGCGTATCTTGCATCGTTGTTTGTGAAATATAGCGTTAAATCATTGTTGGCAAGTAAATATGGATTTGAGTCGAATACAATCGATGTATTACTATAAATGTATACACCTTTTACAATTCTTGTTAATTCAGTAATCATCGTTATTATTCCTAAATATGAGGTAATTTTCATATTATTTATAAATAATAATAAACGGAGATAATTTATGATAGAGATAATAACGACTTTAGAGGATCGTTATAAATTTTTGAAATTAATGTCTTTAGAGGAAAATTACCAGCAATATATAACAAATACTACTGGTAATTTAAAAGAAGAGAAAAAACTAATAGAAGAATTACCTTCTGATGTTTTATGGATAATGCAATATCCTAAATCGTAACATATGCCAATTTAAAATTATCGGCAATATCTTCTCTTCCATCATAACCGCGAGGATTAGCTAGAATTTTTGTTTCGCCAATAATATAATCTTGCGGGTGATGAATAATTTTTACTAAATATTTATGTACAAAAAAAAGCTAGTCGCGGAACGCCAATTCCCACTAGCACTAATCATTCTTTCTAGGAGTTACCCATGACCAGCACAAATACTTATTTAAATAAAAAATACTGCGTTTATATTATTAATTATGCAGGAAATAAACTTCCTTCAAAAAATAATGCAACAGAAACTCCATCAAATTATATTGGCTCGTCTACATTAGATAAAATTCAAAAAGGATACATGGGTTCAGTAAAATCAAAAAATTATAAAAATATTTGGAAATCAGAATTAAAAAATAATCCAAATTTATTTTCCGTTCAAATTATATCATATCACGATACACGACCTTCAGCCATATATAAAGAATTACAAATACAAAAAATATTTAACGTTGTTAAGAATCCATTATTCGTTAACATGAGTTATGCAGCACCAAATGGGTTTTTTGGTAGAGATGTTTCGCTTCAAAATCACCCATTATACAATATACCTCGACCAGAAAAAACTAAAGAAAAAATATCAATGCATCATGCAGATGTATCAGGTAAAAATAATCCTAGATACGGAACAAAACATAAAAAAATAACAAACGGTATTAAAAATATGTTAATAAGCGCAGATTGCCCTATTCCAGAAAACTGGTGGTTTGGTTCTACCATATGGAAAAAAGAGAATAAACCGAGAAATAAAAAACCTAAAATGTTTTGCATTAATAATGGAATAGAAAATAATTTTTTAATTGTTGGCACTGAAATACCAATAGGTTGGATTATTGGAAAATTGCCTGAAAATAAATATTTTTCACTAATTTCTACTAAAAACAGTTATATTAAAAGAATTGCTTTTAAATTATTTCCTGAATTATTTTATTCCGGATAAAATTCCCAATAATCATCTGATATAATTTCCTCTTTCGTTGGTCTATTACTTAAATCAATAGTTTTTAATTTAAATGTATCTGCACATAATTCGTGTTTTGCATAACCTCTTGGATTACATATTAATAATACATTATTAATATAATATGAATGTCGTGCGTGAGTATGTCCAAATATCCATGCTTTAACATTTGATTTCATTAAAAATTCGCAGTTAGAGTGATAACCTCCATTTATTATTATGTCTTTTGAGTATATCGGCGATATTGACTTATAACTTGGTGTATGGTGCGTAAGAATAATAATATCTTTATGTTTAAACTGATCTATAGTTGATTCTATAAATGCTATTGATTTATAGAATTCTTCTATAGCATCTTCTGGAGTAAATTTTGCTTCTTTATATTGTTTTTCTCCATTCCAATTTTTATATTCAATAATATTGTTAGAATTTTTAATTATTATAAAATCATTCATACAATATTTCATTTTTTGTATTGTTTTTATATCTTTTTGATTCATATCAGTCCACAAAGTAGATCCAATAAAAATTACATTATTAATTTCTATAAATTCATTATCTAAAATGTATAAATTTTTAATATATTTTAAGTTTTCTTTACATTGTTGTATTTCCTTTGCGAAATCTCCATAATAAAATGTGTGATTACCTGCAATTAATATAATATATTCAAATTCTTTACTGCAATTAATAAAAAAATCATGTATTTTTAGGCTACGAAGGTTGTCTTTTTCATTATTATATTTTTCTAGATATTCAGATACAAATATATCCCCAGCCAATACTAACACATCAGCGTTTTCGCTATTTTTTAGTTTAATCGTATCGA
>CAZYEM010000282.1:0-5148 GCA_964646395.1 uncultured Bacteroides sp. | reverse complement strand
AATTTCTTACTGAACCCGAATCAAATCAGATATTTCCGATATTACCCAATAATTTAATTGACAAACTTCTAACAAAATATGAATTTTATATCTGGCAAAAAATGGAAGATAATAAATCAGCCGTTCGCCTTGTAACCTCATGGGCTACACCTGAAAATAAAGTGGATGAATTTATTGAAGATTTTAGCAGGGATTAAGAAATTCTTTGTAAGTTTGTAGTTAAAAAATATTAGATTTATCATATTTAAATACTTATAAAATAATAACAAATGAAAATATTCAGTTTTGGAGAATACATTAACGGAATACCCTTTAAAGTGCTTGATGAGAGAAAAATGAGAGCCAGTACCGGAATTATGTTCATTTTCGGATTATTTGCCTCAATTAACGGATTTATATTGAATCGCTACGAAATTATACCATACATTATGGGTGGATTTGTTTTAAACTTTATGATTGGCTTATTTATCAATCCAAAGTATTCGCCAACCATGATTCTGGCATCTATCTTTGTGTGGAAACAATCTCCACTTCCTATTGGTGCAGTTCAGAAAAAATTTGCATGGAGTTTAGGACTGGCATTATCTTCTGCCATTTTTGTACTTTCTCTTTTTTTGCAAAACGATAAAAGTTATTTTGAACCAGTTTGTATGCTGTGTCTTATCTGTTTACTGTTGTTATATCTTGAAACAGCTTTTGGCATTTGTGTCGGTTGCAAGTTATACCAATTGGCGGTAGCCATAAAATTGCTACCTAAACCTAAAGAAAAGCCCAACTGCATGGGGAATAGTTGTGAAAATTAATGGAGTAGCTTTGTTATAAAAAATGGATAAGTTGCATTGAACCTGATATTTGAAAATAAATAAGTTAATCATAATAATGACTGAAAACCAGTTGAAAAAATCAAACATATAATCAAGCGGAGAAATTTATTGAGGATTTTGCAGGGATTGATTATAGTTATCATTTATATGCAATTAAAACCTTTTATTTGAATTTGTTTTAAGTTAATCATATTTGCGTTTCATAAAAAGAACTTAATCAATTAGGTTATGGATAAAACCAACAGAATTAACAGTAGCATTAGCTCAATTGTTTCTTTAAATGAAGAGGAATTATCTGCATTCTGTAATGCATTCGAAATAAAAACTTTGAACAAAAATGATTTTTTTCTGAAAGAAGGTCAGCCATGCAAACATATTGGCTTTGTAAATTATGGGACTTTGATTTATTTCAAAACCAGCGATAATGGTAATGAAATTACAACCGACTTTGCTTTTGAAAATGATTGGGTTACGAATAACCAAAGTCGCTTAAATAATACACCTTCATTTATTAATATTAAAGCTTTAGAAACCACAGAGTTATTTGCAATTAAACAACAGGATTTATCTGATTTATATATTAATATTCCTAAGCTTGAACGATTAGGCAGAATATTAATGGAACAAGCATATTTAAGAATTGTAGATCAAAGTATTGAATTTCAAATACTTTCAGCAAAAGAAAGATATTTAAATCTTTTAAAAAAGCATCCCGAAATATTTCAAAAAGTTCAGCTTTATCATATTGCAAATTATTTAGGCATAGCTCCAAAATCATTAAGCCGGATTAGAAAGGAATTATTTTTTTAATAAATTTGGTAACAAATGTGGAGCAATTGAACCTATTATTATACTGAATTTTGCATCATAATTTTTAATACTTTATGATATGAAAAAACAAATTTTTATTTTAACAATGTTAATATTGAGTGCAACTTCAATTTTTGCACAAACTGATTCTACCAAAGGAAGTTTCTGGAAACCTTTTCCACGCATGTATGAAGCCAGACAAGCCATTGAATTGGAAAGTCTTTTTCCCATGTTTTTAACCGGCGGATATCATATTGGAATAGGATATCGTATTGATAAGTTCAGGTTTAGAGTAAGTGTTATAAATGGCGGAACCTATGATGCAGAAGCAGCCGGTACAAAGAATTCATCTCCGGATTTTAAACGTTATTACAAAACTTCTCCGGGTTTCTTTTTGGGTTATAATGTTTGGAAAAACCTGGAAATATATTCATATATAGAACTTCATACCTTCGAAATTGAACAAAAAAGCAGCGGTTTAAAAAGAGATATTCATAGTACCGATATTGGAGGAGGTATTAGTTATCAGTTTTTTTTAGGGCATCACATTTACTTTCAACCAGGTATGCATATTTATTTAAGAGCAAATCAAAGTACTGATTTTAATGGAGTTGTTTACAATATACCGAATGTTGACATTGCTCCAGTTATCCGGATTGGCTATCGTTTATGGAACAGATATTAAACTTCGTCATTCAGAAGCTAAAATGCTGCATTCGTCAAAACAAATTCTATGTTTTAAATAATTGTCAATAATTTTGTACTTTTAAA
Source organism: uncultured Bacteroides sp. (assembly GCA_964646395.1). Classification (GTDB taxonomy): domain Bacteria; phylum Bacteroidota; class Bacteroidia; order Bacteroidales; family JACABE01; genus JACABE01. The sequence continues at coordinate 2,743 of CAZYEM010000282.1, read as the reverse complement.
GCTTAAAAAATATACTTTATTGATATCTGCTGAAAATGATAGCATTAAAAATTGGATACATAATTGGTAGAGTTTACGAACGATTTAACATTCAATGTTGTATATTAAACTTGGGATTTTATCCTATGAATCAAATAATTGAGGTACCGGAAATTGAACAGCAAGTAATTTATAAACTAATTCCCGGACGGAAAATCAGATTCGTTGCCCATATTGGATACATAAAAGATTATCCGAAACCTGTAAGCAAAAGGAGGGCTGTTGATAGTTTTGCCATTTTCAGATAATTCAATATAAACCTATATAACCGATGCAAAAGTTTTTTAAATCATACCTTAATATTTTAATTTTCATCATGATCACATCAATATTTGCAGCTTGCAGTACTTCAAAAAAGATTTTTCAGTTAAAGAAATCAGAAGAAATCGCTTTACAACCATTAAAGACAGAAAGTGTGCTTACCGAAAAGGAAATTACACATTTGCCGGCATGTGTAAAAAAATATCTTGTATATACAGGTGCAGTAGGTAATAGTAAACCTCAAAATATGTGCATCGTATTTGATGCTGAAATGTATAGTAAACCAGGTGATAAACCGATGAAATCGTATTCCGTTCAGTACAACTTCTTTGGCAATTATTCCCGCTTGTTTTTAATGAAAGCCAGTAAAATGTGCATTCCGTTTCGTGCATTACATATTTATAGGAATCAAGAAGCAAGTTTTCAGGTAAAGGTAGCTGATTTGTTTAAATTGGTTAACATTAAAGGCGAAGAACTGACCAAAGCTGAAACCGTTACTTTGTTGAACGATATGTGTATTTTTGCTCCGGGTAGTTTGATTGACAACCGATTAACATGGAGTGAACAAGATTCACTTTCTGCAAAAGTTACATTAACCAACGGAAAGTATATCGTAACAGCAATTCTATTCTTTAACAAGGCAGGCGAACTGATTAATTTTGTTTCCGACGACAGGTCGGCAATGCAGGACGATGGGAGCATGAAACAGCTGCGTTGGACAACTCCGGTTTCGGAATATAAAGAATTTGAAGGCAGAAAAATCCCAACGCTAGGCAAAACCATCTGGCATTATCCCGAAGGCGATTTTACCTATGGTGTGTTTAAATTAAGAAGCATAAAATACAATGTAACTCAATAAAAACATTCAAAATGTACATTGCAAATACACTTGCTGAAAAAGCTTATAAAAGAGTTATTATCTACTATTTTTCGGGAACCGGAAATTCGAAAAATGTAGCGGTATGGTTGTCGAAGGTTGCTGAAGAAAAAAAAATTGAAAGCCATATAATTAATATTGCTCATATCGACAGACTTTCAATTACTCCGCCGGAAGCAGATTCATTGGTCGTATTTATTTCGCCGATTCATGGCTTCAATTATCCACCAATCATGTTGCATTTTATTTGGCATTTTCCAAAAGGGAAGAATAAAGTTGTATTGATGAATACCAGAGCAGGAATGCTTATTGGTAAGTATATAACCCCGGGTTTAACGGGCATTGCATTTTATTTATCTGCTATATTCCTTATCATCAAAGGGTTTTCTCTTAAAGCTATATTGCCTGTTGATATGCCTTCAAACTGGATTTCAATTCATCCCGGACTTAATCATCAGACTGTGAAATACCTGCACGAAAGGAACAAGGAAAGGGTTACAGTTTTTGCTCAAAAAATACTATCCGGTAAATCTCACTTTAAAGCATTAATAGAAGTATATGATATCCTTATTACACCTATTGCTTTTGGGTATTATTTTATAGGTCGTTTCTTTTTAGCCAAAACTTATTATGCATCAAAAGATTGTACCAACTGTAATATATGTTTAAAAGCTTGTCCGGTTAAAGCTATTATTAAAGTTGACAACAGACCATTCTGGACTTTAAATTGCGAAAGTTGTATGAAATGCATGGGCAATTGTCCTGAAAAAGCTATTGAAACCGGTCATGGATTTATAATAGCTTATAGCTTGATTTTCAGTATGGTTTTTCTTATTGTTTTTTATAAATATTTTGATTTATATGTCATTCATTTGGAGAATGCAATAATAAAAATGCTGGTAGAATCTATTCTTTTCATTGCGCTCAATACATTGTGGTATCGGATAATCCACTACTTAATGCGATTTAAAATAGTGGAAAGGATCATTGTTTTTACTTCTTTTACCAAATACAAATGGTGGGGCAGGCGTTACAAAGCCCTGAAACCTGATTGAAATATTAAATTCCCTAAAAATATTTAATCAAATGTATAGCATCTATTTAAAATATTTTTTGTAATTTTGCACTCCATTTTAAAAATAAGTATTAATCATTTAAAAATTAAGAGACAATGTTAAACAATTACGAAACCGTTTTCATTATGACTCCCGTTTTGTCTGATGATCAGATGAAGGAAACGGTAAAAAAATTCCAGTCTTTTTTGAAAGAAAAAGGAGCTGAGATTGTTTTTGAAAACAATTGGGGATTAAAAAAACTGGCTTATCCAATCCAGAAAAAATCAACAGGATTCTACTATTTAATTGACTTTAAAGCAGAAGGTGATCTTATTGCTGAATTAGAAGTTGCATACAAACGCGACGAACGTTTATTAAGATTCTTAACAGTTAAACTTGATAAACATGCAGTTGCTTACAACGAAAAAAGACGCAATTTAGCTTCAGAAAAGAAAGAAAAAGCTGAAATCAAAATTACACAAGCAAATTAAGTTAATTACTGATTGTAAAT
>CAZYEM010000281.1:0-5173 GCA_964646395.1 uncultured Bacteroides sp. | reverse complement strand
GTTGTGATGATCTTAGATTTCATTGCGGTCTTTCTGAAGTTGAGCAAAGTTGGATTTGACTTCTTGCATGATGCGTTTATATTCCTCATCAGGAATGTCATAAGTGATGTGATTGCCTTTGGCATCAAATACAAACACATCAAACATTTCCGCATAATCGTAATCGTGGGGTTGATTGATTTCTGCGGGTAAGTAGTCATAGCCAACCTTGACGTTCTCAACAGTGTTGCCGTTGTCGTAAGAGACAACATCGTCAAAGTAGTATTGGAGTTTGGTATCAATCATGGTGTTTCCTTAATGGGCCGAAGCCCTGTTAATTAAGAGTAGGACAAGCCCTCAGTCTCAAAAACTTCAGCCAAAGATGGCGCAGCAGACTTAGGAACATTGACAGAAACACAGCCATCAGCAATGCGTTGAGATAAAAATTGCTTGGCAGCAATTGTGTTGGCAACCACTTTGATTTCAGTGGCGTTAAAGTCTGTGGGAGAGAAAGTGAAATCGGTCATGTGACCTCCTAAAAAGACCCCGAGAAGTTCAGGGCATGGGTGAATTATAATCTAGCTTATTAGGTCATCAACAATTATTTTATAAGTACTTTCCCTAATGTTGCTTTTTTGCAATTGGCTATAATCTCACTTATGGACAAACAAAAGTTTATTGCACTAGCTGGCTCACAGGATGAGCTTGCTAAGTTGTTGGGCATCAGCCAGGCGGCTGTGTCTCAATGGAAAACTGTGCCTCAAGCAAGAATTTGGCAATTAAAGTTGTTGCGGCCTGATTGGTTTTTGGATTAAGATTGTTTGAAACCCAGCTAGGCGTGGAGTAGCTACCCGCCGAAAAGTGAACCTCCCACCTGCTGTCGTTTCTTTCTGGAGGGTTTGTGAGGTTGCATCAATGCACTATTACCAGTTCAATATTGGCGATTACAAAAGCCATACCGAGCATCTTTCAGAAATGGAAGACCTTGCCTATCGACGTTTGCTTGATTGGTACTATTTACATGAAAGCCCAATTCCAATTGATGAAACGGAAGTTGCGAGACAAATCCGTTTGCGTTCGCATAGCGATTGCATAGCAGTTGTATTGCGTGAGTACTTTGAACGTACTGATAAAGGTTGGGTTCATCATCGAGCCGACAAAGAACTAGCCAAGGCTGGCGACAAATCACAAAAAGCCAGTGAGAGCGCAAAAGCCAGATGGAGCAGGCAAAAGGATGCGAACGCATTGCCAATGCAATCCGAAAGCAATGCTACACATAACACATTACACATTACACAAAACACAGATATTACTCATGACCTTGCACCAGCAAGATCAAGTCCAGCAGCACCTATTTCTGAAATTGTTGAGTTGTACAACAAACATTTGCCGATGCTTCCTCAGATAACTGTTATCAGTGATTCACGTAAACGCATGATTTCTGCTCGATGGCGTGAAGTCGTTACGACTGACAAACTGGATAGACAAAAAGGGCTTGAGTTTTTTGATTGGTTTTTTCGTCATGTTGGTAAATCTAAATTTTTGACTGGAAAAACTAAAGATTGGAAAGCAAATTTTGAGTTTTTATTAACTGCAAGTAAATTTCCTCGCATCATTGAAGGTGCATATCATCAGGAGCAAAAATGACTTATTTAAAATCAAAAGCCAAATATGAAGAATCAAAAATCACCGAGAACAATGATTCTTTTTGCATAGCAAAAGGATGCCCAAACCGATGGGCGGTAGATATGGGCAGCAGGCTGTGTTCAGCTCACGCATGGTCACAGTCTCATCAGTGGCCCAGAATTACCGAGGAGCAATATCAAAAACCTAGACCAGAGCCAACATCAGCCCAAAGGGTTTACACACCTGAGGAAAAAATTAAAACCCTGCAAGACTTGAGAAACTTGTTAAAGCAGCCGCAAGACATGAAAGCCTGGGCACACAAACTAAAAGCCCGTGAGAAAGCTGGTGAACGATTGACCAGCCAACAGCGTGAGGCATGGCGCATTGCTTTAAAGGGCCAGGAGCAAATTAAGTGAATCATGCACAAGCAACAGCCATTCTTAACAGGGTCAGAGAAGGACAACAATTTAGCGAGTTTGTCATCACAAGAGCGCTTGAACTTACAGGAGACTATGAGGAATTTCAATTCAAAGAATTAGAGGACACAGATGATAAAGACATTGCCAAGTAAAGAACTTTTACAAGAATTGTTTTATTACGAAAATGGTGTTTTGTTTCGTAAAAAAAGCCTTTCCAAAGGAAAAGCAAATCAGCCAATTGGTTGGATTGAAAAAAATGGATATTGGGCTACCAATGTTTATGGTGTTAGATACCGAGTTCATCGTTTAGTTTGGCAATTTCATCATGGTAATTGCCCATCATTTATAGACCACATTGATGGCAATAAAAATAACAATTCAATTGAAAATTTAAGACTTGCAACAAATCAACAAAACAACGCAAATACAAAAACACCTAAAAATAATAAATTAGGTCTTAAAGGTGTCTGCCTTGATGGGAAAAAATACAAAGCAAGCATAAAAGTAAATGGCAAAAGTAAACATCTTGGTTATTTTAGTGATCCATATGAAGCACACATTATTTATTGTAAAAAAGCAAAAGAATTGTTTGGAGAGTTTGCATGGACAAACAAGAACTTGAACATTTAAAAGATTGTGAAAGTCGTGAGTGGATCAAACGCTATCGCAAGAAGGTGATGGAGGAGGGCAGGGGAGAAGCCCAATACTGGTGGCAACAAACCCTAGCGGACATTGCTAAGAGGCGAGGCCAAGCGACTGCTGATGACCTGAAAAAACGCATGAACGAACAGAAAGATAAAAAATAAATATTGTCAGAATCAGAAGATTCCGATAACATAGAAGTTATGAAAATAATTAAATGGACTGATGATGATCTTGAATTGCTCAAGCGTTATTACCCCCGCATGGGCAAGCAATGGTGCGTAAATGCTATGTGTAGATCGGAAGCGTCTATTCGGTACAAAGCTGCTGAACTTGGTTTGAAAATAGACAAAGAATCTGAATTTTTCAAAGATTTTCAAAAGAGAGCAGCCCAATCAAAAATTGGAAAAAAGCGCCCAAAACAAGCTGAAGTAATAAAAAAACTTCACGCTGACGGGAAACTTAAAAAAACTACCAAACAAAAAGAAGCTATATCACGCAGACAAAAAAATTGGTTTGCAACTAATCCACATCCAAAAGGAATGAAAAATAAACATCATTCTGAAGAAACAAAACAAAAACTAAAACAAGCATCTACACAAAATTTTCTCAACAGAACTGAGGAAGAAGAAAATGATCGAATCATGAAAATTGCTAAAACAAAATCCATCAATGGAACTACTGCACCAGAAAGAAAAAATGTGACATGGAAAGGTGGATGGCGTGAAATAGGTGGTTACAAAAAATACTATCGTTCAAGATGGGAAGCCAACTATGCAAGATTTCTTCAATGGCTAAAAGAAACTGGAAAAATTAAAGATTGGAAACATGAGCCTAAAACATTTTGGTTTGAAGGCATAAAACGTGGGTGCGTAAGTTATTTGCCTGATTTTTGGGTAGAAGAATTAAATGGTGCTGATTCTTTTCATGAAGTCAAAGGTTGGATGGATGACCGAAGCAAAACAAAAATTAAACGCATGGAAAAGTATTATCCAAATGTTTTGTTGGTTGTAATTGCGGCTAAAGAGTACAAATCAATTGAAGATAATTTTTCAAGAATGATTGTTGATTGGGAGACCAAATGATCGTCACCTTACACAACAGCCAACAAGCCCACACAGTCTTGAAAGACTTATGGCCCAAGATTAAAGAAACCTTACAGGCGGGGAAACAACTGCGTTTAGAGGTCAAGAAAGCCACCCGAAGCACAGATCAGAACGATATGTTCCATGCCCTGATTGACATGGTTGCCAAGCAAATGAAAGCGGCAGGGTCAGAATGGACAGCAGAGGATTGGAAAAGATTACTCATCGATGCCTGGGCGCATGAAACTGGTCGCAAGATCGGCAAGATTGCACCAAGCCTAGATGGGCAAAGAGTTGTCCAGCTTGGCCTCCAAAGCCACAAATTCACCAAAGAAGAAGGCTCAGAGTTCATTGAATGGCTCTTGGCATGGATGGCAGACAAAGGAATAGAAACATGATGTGTCCACGATGTGGCTCTGAAACCCTCAAAGTCTTAGACACCCGATCAAACCCTGAATTCGTCAGCCGAAAGCGCCAGTGCGAAAACAACCACAAGTTTTACACCAAAGAATATGCAATACCCGAAACACAAGTATGTGAGAAGCCAGAAACTGCTAAAATTAGTGGCGGCTCTATCCTGTCAGCTTTGTGGAACAGAACATGGAATTCAAGCAGCACATAGCAATTGGGGTGGAGGTCGTGGTCGTGGCATCAAGGCTGACGATAATTTGATTGCGGCACTCTGCCAAACTTGCCATTACGACATCGACCAAGGTGCAAAGTGGTCAAAGGCCGAAAGACAGCAAGCATGGAACATAGCCCACTTCAAAACAGTTCAATTGTTAGTGGACACAAACCAATGGCCTGTTGACATTCCTGTACCGGACATTGCAAAATGAGTACGCTGACAAAATGCAGTTGCCAGCTTTTGGGGGCTGATGCTCCCATTTTTTTGTAGAATGACAGAATCGCAGAAACAAACCTTTCGCGGAGGTTACAAAATGGCAACACAAAAAAACCCAAAGTTCAAACCAGAAGACAAGGACAAACTAAGCCAAATCGTTTTAGATGGAATGTCAACCGATGGCCTAAGTTGCTTCAAAGCGTGTCAAAAGGCGGGAGTGGCGAATAGCACTTTCATGCGATGGCTGGATGCTGACCCTAAATTAGCGGAGAGATACGCACGAGCCAGAGAGGATTTGATTGAGCGAATCGCCCATGAAACCATGCAGATTGCTGACCAAGACGTTGGCACTACGAACGATGGCAAGAAGGATTGGATGGCGGTTCAAAAGCAACGGCTTCAGGTTGATACCCGCAAATGGTTACTTTCCAAACTAGCCCCCAAACGCTATGGTGACAAACTTGAATTGTCTGGTGACCCTGCCAGCCCTTTCATTCAGCGCATTGAGCGTGTTGTTGTTAAATGACAACTTTGCAAATTGAGACACCACAGTGGGCGCTTCCCTTGCTGGAAGGCAA
>CAZYEM010000280.1:0-5179 GCA_964646395.1 uncultured Bacteroides sp. | reverse complement strand
TACGGGGTGCACCCCTTGCAGTTGAAGGACGTCCAAAGACCTTGTAATCAGGCACCGGTCCTTCAATAACTTTTGCACCATTTTTTAACCCTTTAACAGAGATTGCAGCAAACATACATGGTTCATTAAAAACTTCTGGTCTATTGTTAACCGATACATTTGAAATTGAACCTGTGCCTTCAAGGCAAATCATACCTGCACCAATCCCTCCGATTGGAAAAGCAATATGATCGATAAATTCACCTTTGTATATGCCATTAAATTCTCTTGAGGCTGACTTGTTTTTGTCATTTTTTGAATTATTGCACGAAATGAAAATCGGCAATAGCAAAACGCATAGAACTTTGATCACTTTTAACATAAGGTTTGTTTTATTATTGTTTGTTTTTACTTTCTTACTTTCTTCAAACAGCAAATAGTTATTTCGTTTCTACTTTGCCAGGAGAACGGTTACTTTTTCCCTCAATCTTTAAGTTAAAGTCGCCTAACTCTTCTCTCATGCCATTCGCCATTTTTTCAAGTTTTTTAACGACCTCCGGGTTCTCCTCCTTTAGGTCATACTGTTCGCCAGGGTCACGGCGCAGGTCAAAAAGACCACCTTTGAAAGGAACATCCTGAAGAGTACCCGGCCAGCCATCCTTTCCGACAGTCGAACCCACATTTGTATTCAGTGTATGAGGGAAAACATATTTCCAGTTATCCAATCTGACAGCGTTTAGAATACGTCCTGAATAATAAAAATATTCATGACGTGGATTGGCTTTAGAATCACCTTTTAAAAGAGAAAGCATATTAATCCCATCAATCTTATTCTCAGGTAAGTCAGCATTAACAATAGCAGCAATTGTGGGCAAAATATCTATTGAACCCAATATCCGGTTGCAAATAGTGCCTGACGGTATTACACCTGGCCATTTCATAATACACGGTACTCTGAAGCCCCCTTCGAATGGAGTGCCTTTACCTTCACGTAAACCTCCGGCTGAACCTGCATGATTACCGTAATTGAGCCAGGGTCCGTTGTCAGTTGTATAAATAACCAGTGTATTTTTTTCTATTCCATACTTCTTTAAAGTATTGACTATCTCACCGACAGACCAATCGAGTTCCATCATTACATCCCCATACATTCCCTGTTCACTTTTCCCTCTGAATTTATCAGAGACTCCAAGTGGGACATGTGCCATTGTATGTGGGAGATATATAAAGAATGGTTTCTTGTTGTTCCTTTTAATAAAATCAACGGCACGTTCGGTATATCTTGTCGTCAGTTGATCCATATCGCCAAACGTATTTATCTCTTCTATCTTTTGGTTGCCATCGTACAGAGGTAACGGAGGGCATTTTAGCTTCCACTCCTTCGAATATTTTTCTTTTGTAACTGGCTTGCCATCATAGTTGACAGGCCACATATCATTGGAATAAGGTAATCCAAAGTACTCATCAAATCCATGTTGCAGCGGAAGGAATTCCTGTTGACATCCAAGGTGCCATTTCCCGATAGCAGTGGTTACATAACCTTTTTGTTTCAACAATTCTGCTACGGTTGTCTCCTGTGAATTAATGCCAATATTGTCGTATGGAAAAAGCACTCTGGTAATACCTACTCTTGGAGGATAGCATCCTGTCAGTAATGCAGCACGGGATGGGCTTGATACTGCACTACCACTGTAATAATTGGTAAAACGCATACCTTGACCAGCCATTTGATCAAGGTTAGGTGTTGAATATCCGGTAGCTCCAAATGATCCCACATCTCCATAACCTTCATCGTCAATAAAAATGACAATAATGTTTGGAAGATCGTTTTTGTGCGATATGGGTATTCCTGCCATTGCATGTGAGCCTATCATAAAAACTGTTGCAATGGCTGATGATTTAAATATAATCTTAGTTTTCATGTATTTTCTTTTTTATCGAAGGAAAATTCTAATTATATCCCGGATTTTGTAACAGATTTGAATTCTCAAATATCCTTTCCTGGGCAATAGGGTTATAATAATGTTCTTCACGGAACACTCTTACAGCTGTCCCCTGACAGTTTTCGATAAGATATCCGTATGTTCCCTTACTTGTAATATAATATGCAGTCAATTTATGAAACACACCCGAAAAAGCAGTAGTAGCCTCTCTCCATCTTCTTGCATCCCACATGCGGAAGCCTTCAAACGCTAATTCAATTTTTCTCTCGTGCTTAATAACGTTCATTGTAATAGCAGTTTTGTTGGGAACGCCTGCACGATTTCTGATGGTGTTCAATGCAGCCAGCGCTTCAGTTTCTTTTCCACCTAACTGGAAAGCAGCCTCAGCAAGATTAAGATAGATCTCTCCAAGCCTAAAAATAATAAAGTCTTGACCGGAATCTCCAGCCACCATTCCCCGTTTCTCATTTAGGAATTTTTTGATTAGAAAACCTGTTTGCGTTGCACCTGCTTCCCTGTCATTAACGTGTTTGCCTATAAAAGCAGCTGTTTTTTTGCGCGTATCGGCCAAGCTATTCTGAACTGTAAAGTAGTGAGTGGATATGGTATCATCGACCCAGTAGCATTTGTTATATAATATTGATGCATGAAACCTTGGCTCTTTGTTTTTATAAAGCGTCTTGGTATATATCAGCTGATTGTAGTTAATAGTCGATCCCGGCGTACCATCAACAAACTCATATGCATCGATCATTTCAAGTGTTGGATTTACAATTGAAGCGATAGTACTTTTGTAAAGAATTGGTTGCCAATCAATATCAAGGTTATGACCCTTATCGAATGGTACGAATTTTTTACAGAAAATGATCTCACTATTATTCTCTTCCAGAAAAAGATACTGATAATTCTTTACTTTATCTGCATATTTATTGTACAATGAATAACGAGTTGGCACAGCCGCTAAAATTAATTTTGAGGCATCGTACGATTCCTGAAAATATTGAGTAGCCTTTGAAGCAGGAACCCCTACCAAGCCATTCAATTTTTCAGTACCATACTTCGCTATAGAAGCTGCATGAAGCATAGCACGGCTTTTTAAAGCCAATGCGACGTATTTATTTACTCTCCACTGATTAACACCGGTGTTGGATTCAGGCAAAATCGAAATGATATCGTTGAGTTCAGTTCTGATAAATTCATAAATTTCAACTTCTTTGTTTCTGAAAACTTTGAGATCATCATCGAGTGCTTGTGGTTCTTTGATCAGAGGTACTCCACCATAACGGATTACCATCGAATAATAGGACCAGGCCCGAAGGTATCTCACTTCAGCTGAACGCTGCTTCTTATAATCAGCAGACACACTAGCTGTCTCAATATTTTTCAAGAAGTCGTTATAAGCCCGAATACTTGTATAAGCCCAATTTGCGAGATAGTTATCATCATCACAATTAGCCGGATTTAGAATTCCAAGTGGGAATGTGTTAAGAGCATCTGACCATCCGATACATGTACGGGCCTCATCTGTAAGTGTAACTACTGGTGCGTGTACCTGATATATCCATGGACAAGCAATATTTGTCGCATCATACAGATAGTTCAAATGGGACTCAATCAGGGCAGGATCGCTCCATACTTGTGCATCAGATATCATGTCCAATGGTGCTTTGTCTACAACCTTTTCGCAAGCGAATAACAGGAGTGCTGCGGAAAAAATAATTACTATTTTTTTCATGATTAATCGATTTAAAATTTGATGTCAACACCTAAACTTAGTGACTTTTGCTCCGGATAATATCTTCCTCCAGCCACTGTATTCTCCGGATCAAGATTGCGTACATTGGTCAATAACCCGTAATTGAAAGCCTGGATAAAAACCCTGACATTTTGAATATTCAGACCTTTAAGTTTGTCCAGGTTATAAGATAATTGCACGTTTTTGAACCTAATAAAGTAAGCATTGCCAATCGTCCAGAAGTCTGATGAATAACTTGTATTTGTATGTGAGTTAGCTGCACCATTCCTTATTCGGGGATAGGCTGCATTTGGATCCTGATTAGCTGTAGTCCATGCATCTTTAAAGAAATCATAACATCTAAGGTCTGTTCCAAAAGGCACTATTAATTGTCCGTCATAGTATTTGGTAAAACCAGCTCCTCCTGTGATGAGGGTGTTCAAATCAAATCCTTTGTATGAGAGGTCAATATTGAGACTGAAGTTAGTCTCAGGCAGATCTGACTTACCAATAATTTTTTGATCTTTCCAGTCAATTACTTTGTCTCCGTTTAGATCAAGATATTTGATGTCACCAACCTTTATCGTTGCGTTTTTCCCGCCATTTGTAATATCAGCCCACCCGTTAATTTCCTCCTGTGATGAGAATAATCCAGCTGAAAGATATCCAAAGGTACGGTTAGTCCAATTTCCTGTTTGTTGATATCTGTAAACTTCTTCAGGAGTAGAGTAACTTGGCTCTTCGAAATGAATCCATTTTGACCTGGCCCAGGAGTAGTTTCCAGAAATTGAATAGGTTAAAGCACCTATTGTGTTGCGATATCCCAATTCAAGTTCAAATCCTCTGGTATCGAAACTATTAAGGTTTTCTTCAGGAAGAGACGCACCAAAAGTATTTGGAATTGCCTGTTGTCTTGTGGTAAGGATTCCTTCTCTCAGATTATAAAAGTAATTGGCTTCAAAAAATATTTTGTTTTTGAACAAACTACCCTCAAGGCCACCATTATATATCGTTGAAGTAGCCCAGGTTGCTTCTTCATTAGCCAGACCTGTTGTTTTCAGTCCTGGGATAATTGTCGTACCAGAATCATAAATATATGAATTGGATATTGCGTATCCCGAAAGATAATTGAAATTTGCACTTCCTTCAACACCCGTCTGTCCATAAGAGGCCTTGAGTTTAAGATTACTAATTTGTGGAATAGTATTTTTGATAAAAGATTCTTCACTTATTCTCCAGCCTAAAGATAATCCGGGGAAAAAGCCCCACCTATATTTCTCAGCAAACTTGGCAGATGCATCGTACCTGAAAAGAAATTCTGCAAGATACTTGTCACGATATGAATAGTTGAACCTTCCTAATAAAGAGTGTCTCCCCGACTCTGATGCTGAACCACTATTATCTTTACCAATATCAGAACCTCCAAACATCTGGTCAATAACAGGAGAAAGAAATCCTTCACGGTAAGCTCCGAATAGATCATTCCTGCCTGAAAGAGCTTCGTAAAGAACCATAGCACCTA
>CAZYEM010000279.1:1358-5204 GCA_964646395.1 uncultured Bacteroides sp. | reverse complement strand
ACGCATTAGGATTTTGATGTAAAAATAATCCTTTTTTTCTAATGCGGAATCTGGGATTAAGCACGTTGATAAGTTTTTTGTTGCTTTTCATGATTTTTGATTTTATAAGAAACAACAAAGCTAGACCTTTCTCACAGAAAACCTGTTACATAACTTTTGGTAGTACTTGTATAATTCACATGTTTTAAATAAAATAATCAGTCGGAGTGCGACTCCAAGTCTCGCCCCGACTAAATGAAAACACATTAAAAGATCATTTAGAGGGGGGTCTTGACGCTAAGATGGGGGTCTTAACGCTAAATGGGGGGTCTTAACACTTATTATGGCATATTTATCGTTAAGACCGTGGTCTTGGCGTTCATTATGCCGTTCTGATCACCAAATGTGGCATCCCAACCGTTAAGGATGGCATCCCAACCGACAGGAATGGCATAATTGGCGTTAAGGATGGCATCCTAACTACCAATTATGGCATAATGAATGACAAGGATGGGGGTCGGGACGATAAATGTGTGATAATTGGTGGTGGAGGTGGGGTCTCTGGAATAATTACATCAACCTATTGAATTGCACATTCAATTACTCTTCGGATTTCCGATAAACTGTTTTCTTCCAGCTTGTAGTTCCAACTGCTGATGCTTGGCTTCTTCACAATGTTTCTGTATGAAATTCATCTTTGTTTGGTCTTATTTATGCAGAATGGCTATTTAATATCGAACTGAGGGATCGTAAAGATTTTATAACTCATCTAATAAATCTATTAAAGGTCTTGCTTTTAATTCCCCGGAATTTACAAGATTTAATTCTGAAATTGCTTGCTTAATTCCATCAAGGATTTCCTCTTTGGTAGGATCAGCTTCTTCCCAGGCTTCCAGATTTTTGTATTGGGTTTTCATTATTTCCCAATCTTTTATCGGAATAAAAACACCAGCTGGTTTTCCGTTATCACCCTGAATTATCAAAGCACTCATTTTATTTTATGTTTTAATTATTTTTGAATAGTATATATTGCAGAACTTCTATTTAAAGTAATGCCATTTCTGAAAAATGATTTACAAAATTAGCTTATTTTTATTAAAGAAACACAATTTTATAATATTTATAAGTCTTAGTAGTATAATCAGCCACACGGATATGACTCGGCGCAATTACTATATGATGAATGGTAGCATGAGTAGGGGAGTATTCACAACTTTCAGTTTCATTTATACACTTTAAACTTAAAATGAAATTAGTTGATTTAAATAAAAAATCCGAAAGTCGTTTTATTGCTTTCGGATTTTTAGTTTTTATTACTTGGTCAATTCCAATATCTCATCCTGATTATTCTGATCTATAGATCTCCATTTCTGAGAATTTCTATTATCGTAAATAACAATCCATTTTTTTGAGAAATCGGAATTTTCACTTTCTATTTTCACATAATTATCTTTTGATGTCCATTTAAATTTCGTTTTGTCCTCTTTTATGTTACCAAAAACTGTATAAGTGATGTCTTTTTCACCATCGCCTCCTCTGTTAAATGTTATGGTTCCGATATTATTCAGTTCAACGGCTTGCTTGCCTTCGGCTGTGGTTTCGTATTTCTGTATTTTCCAGGTTCCTATCAGACGGTTCGAACAGGAGGTAAGTATTACTACTGTCAGAATTACTGTTGTTAAAATTATTTTTGTTTTCATTTGATTTCTATTTGTTTGTAGTTTTTATTTTTTCTTTGTCGGAATTATTAACAGCGGTATTTTGGTTTTGCGCAATACTTCTTCGGCTACGCTTCCCATCAAAATATCTTCCAGCCATTTTTTACTGTGAGAACCCATAACAATAATGTCAGCATGTTCTTTTTTAGCAGTTTCTAAAATTGAAGTTGCAAAATCACCTTCGTTAACTACGATTTTAATATTGTTGTCTCCCAAATGTTTTTTTGTGCTTTCGAGGTATTGAAGCGACGCTTTTTTTATTCCTTCCTTACTATCCAGCTGTATTGGATTTGCATAGGTATAGCCATCAAAACCCATTATAGCCGAGTATTCAAGCGAAGAATAATAGACCGGATTTGAAACTACATGTAATAAAATCACTTCTGCTTCCAACGCTTTAGCTATTGAAAATCCTGTTTCGGCTACTTTTTGTGCTGTTGGATCATAATCCAATGCAATCAGTACTTTTTTAATTTGAATCGTTTTCATTTTGATTTATTTTTAAAATTAAACTTGTTTTTTTGTAGGAATAATTAAAATTGGAATGCTGGTTTTTAGCAGTACTTCTTTTGCAACACTTCCCATAACAATACTTTCCAACCATTTGCGACTATGGGTTCCAATAACAATTACATCGGCATTAAGCGTATTTGCTGCTTCGAGTATCGATTTTGCAAAATCGCCTTCCTTTACCAATGTTTCTATGTCTTTATCTCCCAAATGTTCTTTCGATTTATCGAGAAAATGTTGAGAAGCAACCAGTAAGCTATTTTCACTTTCTTTTTTATCGGTATCTTTTTTCTTAAAACCTGCAAAACCCATTACTGTAACATGTCCTGATAAGGAATAATACAATGGATCTGCCATCACATGCAGCAAGGTTACTTCTGCATTCATTCTTTTGGCGAATGAATACCCTTCTTCTGCTACTTTTTCGGCTGTTGGATCATAATCAAGAGCAATTAATACCTTGCTTATTTCCGTTGTTTTTTTTAATTTCATTGTTATATAGGTTGAAAATTAGTAAATCAATTTGTAAATTTCATTTAAATCGGGTGATAATATAACTTCAGTTCTGCGGTTATCGGCACGACCTTCAGCAGTTTCATTTGTTTTTAAAGGATGAAAAATTCCTTTTCCTGAAGCGGTTATGCGTTTAGAATCGAATTTATAATCTTTTGTAAGAATACGTACAATGGAAGTAGCTCTGGCTGTACTCAAATCCCAGTTATCTTCAAATTCAGCTGTTTTAATTGCTAAGTTATCGGTATGACCTTCTATCATAACGTTAATATCTTTGGTGGTATTGAGTACTTTAGCCAAGGATTTCAATGCTTCCTTTCCTTTTGGATCAACTACATCGCTACCCGATTTGAATAATAATTTCTCCTGCAGCGAAACATAAACATTTCCGTCTTTGATATAAACCGATAGTTCGTCTGTTTTGTAATTTAACAGAGCATCTGTAATCGAATTTTTCAGTTTGTTCATCACATTTTTTTGCGATTGTATTACATCCTGAAAGTTTTTCAGCCTTTTTGCCTGATCTGCAATGGTAAGTTTTGACTCAAAAGCCAATTCTTTCAAATCATTTTGAACATAAGCATTTTCCTTTTGCAAATTAGCTTTTTCATCATTCAGGGTTTTAACTTCTGCATTGCAGGTATTAAGCAACCAATGTGTATCGGTGCTGTCTTTTTGAAGCTTTTTTACGTTAGCTTCAGAATTCAGCAGTGCTTTGCTGGGTCCGCATGAAATAAAAGATACGCCAAATGCCAGTGCTAAGATTGTAATAATGTGATTTGTTCTTTTCATTTTTATTTGTTTTAAAATGTGAATATTAATTATGACAAAGGTATAGCTGAAGGATGCAGATTGTATTACACAATTCAGATAAAGAATTACATATTTCACACTTATTAAATAGAAAACTATTGATTTTAAATGAAATACATGCGTTATTAAATTCTCAATTTCATTTCTTATTTTATATTACTTGCCTCCAGTTATTTCATTGTTTTCCTATTACCTATCCAAACAAGTTTTTTTGTTTGTGTTGAGTAAAAATGAAATATTATTTTGTTTTTTCTACCTGGATTATTAAAAAAAAAAATTAAAGGAAATCAATTTGTAAATTAATATAGAATCA
>CAZYEM010000279.1:0-1348 GCA_964646395.1 uncultured Bacteroides sp. | reverse complement strand
TTAAAAAAGAATTTTTTTTTTTTTTTTTTTTTGTATATGAGTATTTTTTTTATTTTATTATTATTATTTATATGTTGATAAAATAAAAATTACTTTAATTTTTATTTGATTTTGATAAAAAAATTTTTTTTTTTTATTTTTTTAAAAATTAAAAAATTATTTTTTTTTTTTTAAAAAAATTATAAAAAAAAAAAATTAAAGGAAATCAATTTGTAAATTAATATAGAATCAAAAAAGCTGCCTGATAAAATACCAGACAGCCTAACTAAAACCAACAATCTAAAAATTTATTTTTTGGGTATAATGTCAATTATAACGGTACGGTTATAAAAACGTTCTTCAGGATATTTATTGGCAAATGGTGAAAGACTCAAATCTTCGCCAAAGCCATAAACTTCAATTTTTACATCTTTTCTGTTAGATTTCGCTAGCGCATTTTTAATAATACCACTAACATCATTAGCTCTGGCAATGGATAATTTATGATTATATACTTCATCGCCAATAATATCGGTATAACCATGGACAATAACAGTTGCTCCTATTGGAATTTTAGGGGTAACTATTTCAGTAAGATATTTATCATAAATAGTAATTGATTTGGAATCGTTAAATTCATAGATGATGCTAAATCTCATCATTTCTTCATTCTTGTTTGGAGTCCAAAGTACCAAATGAACGGTAGTATCTTTTATTACAGTAAAATTACTTTTGGTTGTACCAATCATAGTTACTTTAAAATCACCTTCACTTATTTTGCCCAGAATGGTTTTGCCGGGAATACTGATTATTTCCTTAGTGAAAGGTCCAAAATACTGTATACTGTCATTTTTGTCTTTAATTTCCATTGACCATGAGGAGAAAATCTTGTCGCTGCCAATAGCATTAAAAGTTACATAACTTTCGAGTGGTGCTGTTTGCGAGCCAATAATCTCAACTGGTTTCAAAGGCGCATCGGGGCCACTCTGAAATTCCATTAGTATTGAAGGTGAAGTACTCCAGATAGAAACCCTGCGGTCGCCTTCGCGAAGTAAATCGAGTTCTAGTTTGCCACCTTCCTGTTCCGATGGAATTCTGGGTTTAATTCTTCCTTCAGTATTAATACGCTTTGCATCAATACCAAAAACAGTTACCAGATAGAGTTTTACAGATTCAGCCATTGCCAGTCCATCTGGAATTCCTTCCATTGAGGCTCCGGCTAATCTAACTATTGTTTCAGGATTCTTTTGCATCCGGTCACCAAGAATGTTTAATACATTATAGTAAACAATCATTTGGCGATCCGAACGACCTGAGAGTTTTTTAGGTGTAAATACTTCGAGCTGATCTTCTTTAAAATCTTTAACCT
>CAZYEM010000278.1:0-5210 GCA_964646395.1 uncultured Bacteroides sp. | reverse complement strand
AAGAAGGTAGATTTTAATCCCAGGTCTCTTCTAATCAGTTTTAAAGGAATGCTATCATTGAAAAATATTTTGCGGTTAACTTGTTCAAACGATACTGCTTTTTCTGCCATTTCATTATCTTCTACCGGGTATTTAAAGTTGTCCTTCAGGTATTTCAACCAATCTTTGGCTGGCATTTTGTATTCCCAAACACTGTTTCGCATTCCGTTGGAAAAAGTATCCGTTACCGATTTTAAATAAGTGGTTGGTATCGACCATAAGTCTTCTGAGTTAATAGTTTCGCCTCCGGAGTTTGAACAAAATGCTGCTGAAATCATCCTTTTGTTTTTGTCAACAACCACATCGCCCGATGTAATGGTTGTTGCCATCAGAATCGGATATTTATTACAGCGGCTTTTGTAAACCTGACAATGCACATCGTCGCAAAGATTAAATCCATCTTTGTAGTGTTTCATCATGTTATTTATCGCATAGGTTCTGGAAATTAATGCCTGTATCTTGAAAAATTCGAGAGAATCGCAGCTGCCTAATATTTCAGATTGTACTACACCTGCAACATAATGTTCAATATCAACATTATTAATGATTTTCAAAAAGCCTTTTTCGACAGATATCAATAAGTCGTCGTCATAAATCCTTTCTTTTAAATCAGCGTTTTGTGGTTTTATCTTAAAGATATTTTTTAAACCTTCTCCAATAAATTCTATTGAATTAAATAAACCCAAGTCTTTCTGATCCTTTTTAAATCTGATTTTGTTTTTTTCAATACTTATAGTGTAGTTAGCATTTTTATCAGCTTCATCCATAGGGTTTTCATCGCATTCAACTGAATACTTGCCAATTAATGATGTAAAAGTTAAAGATTTTATGTTGTATTGAGAATAAATTTTTATGGCAAAATCGGCAGCATTCAAATTAATTGATAAACATAATAACAGGATAAACGATATAACAAATCTGATTCTATTCATTGACTTATGTGGTGATTTAATGATTATTTAAGTGTTTAAAAATAAGCGAGGCAGTTGTTGCTGAAGCTCCTTTGCCACCCAATTTTATTTTCAACTGATTATATTCATCTTTTAACATTTCTCTATAGTTTTCATTTGTGGTAATATTTTCAAATTCCTGCTTTAACAAACTGATATTAAAGTCACTTTGTATTAGTTCCTTTATTACCAATTTATCCATAATTAAGTTAACCAGCGAAATGTATTTTATCTTAATTATTCTGCGTGCAATATGGTATGAAATCGGATTTCCTTTATAGCAAACTACCTGAGGTACATTGAATAATGCGGTTTCTAATGTAGCGGTTCCTGAAGTTACCAATGCAGCATAAGAGATTTTCAGTAAGTTATAGGTTTGTTCAAAAACGATACTAATGGGATGATCTTTAATTATATCCTGATAAAATTCCCCTTGTAAAGTGCTCACACCGGCTATGATGAATTTGAATTGCGGATAATCTTTTGATAGTTCAATCATAATGGGAAGCATGGTTTTTATCTCTTGCTTTCTGCTGCCCGGTAGCAATGCAATAACAGGTTTATCTGGTATCAGATCCTTTTCAAATACATTATATTCTGAAAAGTTGGAATCTTTATGATTTTCAATTTCATCGAGTAATGGATGCCCAACAAAATCAACCACCATATCATGTGTTTTAAAAAAATCCTTTTCAAAAGGTAAGATTACAAACAGGCGGTCGATAACCTTTTTCATTTTCTTAACCCTTGATTGATTCCAGGCCCATACCTGTGGCGAAATATAGTAAAAAACCTTAATCCCGTTTTTATGTGCCCATTCGGCTATTCTTAAATTAAAACCAGGATAATCAATAAGTATTAATGCATCGGGTTTGTATTCAGATACATCTTCCTTGCAGAATTTTATATTCCGAAAGATGGTTTTGAGGTTGGCAATTACCTCAACAAAACCCATAAAAGCCAGATCGCGATAATGTTTTACCAGTTCAACGCCTTCTTTTTTCATCAAATCACCACCCCAGCATCTGAAATCAGCTTCCTTGTCAATGAGTTTTATCTCCTTGATAAGATTAGAAGCGTGTAAGTCGCCCGATGCTTCGCCTGCAATGATATAATACTTCATTATTTTTTGAATTGAAAATAGAAATAGGCAATAAACAAAATGAAAGTTACAAACAATAATGCTTTACCCGTTTTTTCGTAGTTAAATACTTTAAGGTAATAACGCATGAGTAATATATTAGGTATGAGTGCCAGTAAATATATTTTATAGTATTGAAAAATATCACTTTTACCTAAAGTAAGCATTATTAAATAGATAATGGATAAGGAAACCGTAATTAAGATTACACCTAAAATGCTACCAAATAAATAATTGTCTTTTTTAAACATTCCAATCATATTCGCTTATGGTTTTAAGGTTATGATGTGCAGTAAAATCTACATGTAGTGGAACTATTGAAACATAGTTGTTTTTTAATGCCCATTGATCTGTATCTTCGGTATGATCGTCGCTTAGGAAAACGCCGGTAAGCCAGTAATAATCCCTGTCGTGCGGATCTTTTCTGGCGTCAAAGGCTTCGTCCCAGCGGGCACGTGCCTGGCGACAAACTTTTATCCCTTTTATCGGGCTTCCGTTTTTAATAGGAAAGTTTACATTGAGGCAGGTATATTCGGGCAAACCTTTTTCCAATACCTCCATGGTAATTTTACGGATGTATTCATCTAAATGACTGAAATCGGCATTCCATGAATAATCATCCAATGAAAAACCGATAGATTTTACACCTTCAATACAACCTTCGAGAGCAGCTGCCATTGTGCCGGAGTAAATTACATTTATTGAGGCATTGGAACCGTGATTAATTCCGGAAACTATTAAATCGGGATGTCCTTTGATAATTGCTTTTTCGGCAAGCTTTACACAATCAACGGGAGTACCGTTGCAACTGTATTCTTCGTATCCTTCTTCGATACATATTTTCTTTAAACGCAATGGATTTGATACTGTAATGGCATGCCCCATACCCGATTGCGGTTTGTCGGGTGCAACTACCACTACATCTCCTATATTACGCATGATGGATATTAATTTGCGAATGCCGGGAGCATCAACGCTGTCGTCATTGGTAATAAGTATTTTAGGCTTCTTCATTTTCTGCTTTTTTATTAATTTCTGTAACACCGCCCGATACAATAAATTTCATGATTTCGGTGGATGGTGCATTGATTGCTGTTACATTTTCGACAGGAACAATAAATAAATTTCCCGAAAAATTGTAGGAATGTGGCAAATAAACAGCTACATATCCTTCTGTAATTCCGATTTGTGTTAAATCCCTTTGTGTGATAAAACCAAGTTTGTAAATATCAGTGTCTTTATTCATCCTAACCATTACGGCTTCGGTAAACTTTTTCTTTTGTCCGACAAATGCCGACATAAAATCCTTGGTAGATGAATAAATGATTTTTAAAAAAGGAACTCTATCCAATATTGTGTCAACTAGGAGTATAAGCGGATGTGCAAAAATGGTTTTTCCGAAATAACCAATGCCGGCAATAATGCTAAGCATTAATACAATGCCAAGTCCGGGGATTTTTACTTCAAACAACGACTCTAATATTGAATTAGCGGTGCCGTCGATAAAGTTAAAAGTAATATAAATTACAAAAACAGTTGCTCCTAAGGGCGTTATATATAATAGCCCCTGAAGGAAATAACTGAAGAATTTCTTTGTATACTTACTAAAAACAGGATTCATATTGTTGTAAATTCGATTTCAAAATTAAGTTTTATTTTGTATAAATGCCTGTTAATAAAACTTAAAACCTTGTGTTTGCCTAAGTTTTATTTGTTAATCAGCTGGCTAATGCTTTGAAAAATAGTAATTCCACAGGCTATAATTTCGTCGGGAAAATCATAGTCGGCATTGTGCAAAGCAGGGCAGTTTTCGCCTGCTCCAATTCCAAACAAAGCTCCTTTGAATTTTTGGGTAAACAATCCGAAATCTTCTCCCCACCTGAATGGTTTTTCTATTTCAGAGTACCTGATATTATTAAAAATACAGCTTTGTTTTAATACCTGGTTTGCTGAAGGATGATTGAAAGTGCAGTGAAACTGATCGACAATTTCTATGCTTAGTATCAATTGATGTTTTTGAGCGATTGCCGTAATTTTATTTTTTATTTTGTTGATATGATATTCCAGCAATTTATTTTCCCATGCCCTGAAGGTGTAATGAATTTCACCATAAGCTGCTGAGGTTCCATAAGCTATTTCGCCAATGCGTGAATATACGGGAGTTGCCATAAACAATGCCTCACTATCTGTATCGTTATTACTTAGTTCTTTAATTGTAGTAATAATTTCTGCAATGGCAAATGCAGGATTAATTCCGTTTTCGGGTTCTGCTGCATGTGATGGTTTGCCTTGCAGTTTGAAAATCATACTCAACACAGAAGCCGAAAACACATCATCCTTGATTAAGACCCTGTTAAGCGGAAAACCCGGAAGGTTATGAAAAGCAAATATATAATCGGGTTCTATATTCTTAAATTCAGCATCGTTCAATACATTGCAGGCTCCTTTTCCATCTTCTTCGGAAGGCTGAAAAAGCATAACAACTTTTCCCGACTTAGGTAAGTCTTTGTTTAGCAGTTCGGCCAAACCGCACAAAACAGCAATATGACCATCATGTCCGCATTTATGCGAAATATTATCATGTATGGATTTATATTCAAACCCATTGATTTCCTTAATGGGAAGTGCATCCATATCGGCTCTGAAAACTACTGTTTTCCCAATCTTACCCGAATCGGCAATGGCTATTATTCCATAACCACCTACATTGCTTATTATGCTTATGTTTTCGAGTTTGCTTAATCTATCGGTAATAAGCATGGCTGTTTGCTTTTCGTTGCCCGACAACTCGGGTAAGGAATGCAGCTGATGCCGGAAATCGAACAGACTCTTTAAATGCGTTGAATCAAGTTTTTGTTGCATGGTTTTAATGCTATAATACAAAGGTAGAAAAGTTTTTTATTTTACAGTTTGCTTATCTTATTTTTTGATGGAACTTTCAAAACTAATTTTTCCTTATTCCCAAAAGCCGGAATCAGGATTTTTATTATCATTTTTAACCCGAAATATATCTTTTTTAATATCCATTTTTATAATACATCCGTTTTTTATTGCGGTACGTTTAGTAAAACTGCCGGTAC
>CAZYEM010000277.1:0-5219 GCA_964646395.1 uncultured Bacteroides sp. | reverse complement strand
CTAAAATCAATTATAAAGGAAACATTTGTAGATTAATAAAAAGCAGCTAATCACCCTAATTAATAACATAATAACCATTAACCAATAATGATTAAAGAAGCAATCGTATTAGCAGGCGGACTGGGAACCCGCTTGCAAAGTGTAGTAAAGGATATTCCCAAGCCAATGGCAGACATTAACGGAGAACCTTTTCTGAAATACCTGCTCGATTACCTTTCTTTAAATGGGATAGAAAAAGTTGTATTATCCGTTGGTTTCAGATACGAAGTGATAAAAGATTATTTTGGCAACAAATACAAAAACATTGAACTCCATTATGCAATTGAAAACGAGCCTTTAGGCACAGGTGGTGGCATTATGAATGCCCTTAATTATACTCATGAAAATCTGGTTTATCTCATCAATGGAGATACTTTTTTTAAAGTCGATCTGCCTGAATTATTTCAGTTTCACAAACAAACCAAAGCCGATTTTACGCTGGCATTAAAACCTATGACAGACTTCGACCGTTATGGAACTGTTGAAATGCTTCAAGACCGTATTCTTAAGTTCAATGAAAAACAATACAAAGATGAAGGTTTGATTAATGGAGGAATATATATTTTAAACAAATACCTGCTCGAAACGCTTCCATTTGCACAGAAGTTTTCGTTTGAAAAAGATTTTCTTGAAAAATATCTGAACAAATTCTTTATCAACGGCTGTGTAATCGATAATTATTTCATCGATATCGGCATACCTGAAGATTTGCAACTGGCTCGTAAACAATTATAAATACATTCGTCTTTATTTAAAAAGGACTAAAAGCTCAATATTAAAACTTAAACAAAAAAAGCTAACCACTGTTATAATTTGCAATTATAATTCAAGCCTAATTTTTTCAATAAAATTTATTTACAATGATATCATTTATAAAAAAGTTTATAATTACTTCAACTCTTCTTATATTTATTGGAAATATGAGTGTTGCACAATTTACTATTTATACACAGACAAATTCAGGGTTACCTGATAATTTTGTATTTGTTTCAAAAATGGACTCAAAAAATAATTTATGGATTGGTACACAAAATGGTTTGGCAAGAAAAAGTGGAAACACCTGGACTGTTTTCAATACTTTAAATTCAAACCTAACTTCAGACTGGATACAAACAATAGAAATTGTGGACACTAATGAAATATGGATTGGCACAGTTGGTTTTACACCCGGTTTATTCAAATATAACGGCATTAGTATTGTAAAATACGATTCCATTAATGGAAAAGCTACACCCAGCAGCATTTATGCTTTAAAAAAGGATAATAATGGAAATTTATGGATAGGTGGTGGTTTTACTTCCTTTAAATTTGATGGTACCAATTTAATTGATTTAGATTTAAACGGTCCTCTGTATATTAATTCTTTTGCTCTCAGAAACGGAACTTTATGGGCAGGTTCTTATGCTTATGGCGTTTACAAATATAATGGAAGTGTATGGACAAACTACAATATGTCTAATTCTAACATTCCTTCCAATTATATGGAAAGAGTTTGTATTGATACCAATAATGTTGTATGGATGGGTGGATTTGGTTCAAGTTCTGAAGTAATGGGACTTACAAAATTTGATGGAATTAATTGGACTAATTATAATACTACAAATTCAAATATACCGAGAAACCCAATCTACGATATTGTTATTGATAAATCCAATGTTAAGTGGATAGCCAATGGTGATGGGAACAATCCGGGAGGTTTAGTTAAATTTAACGATACAACATTTCAGCTAACCAATACTCTCAACTCCAATATACCTACAAATATAATTTTAGATCTGAATATTGACAACTTCAATAGATTATATTTATCAACTTATGCATTTGGTATCTGTTATTTTCAAATTCCTTCAATTATAACAAGTGTCGAAACAATTTCAAAAACTGAATTTATTAACATTTATCCTCAACCTGCAACAAAAGAAATATCGATTGATTTTTCAACTATCGACCTTTATAAAAACACAAGGTTAAAAATGATTGATATGCTTGGAAATCAAATAAAAAACATTGAAATTAATTCTAAAATTACAGTGATAGACATTCGTAAATATAAATCCGGCATTTATGCTTATCAACTATACAACGCTGATGGAATTATTAATACCGGCAAAATAATAATTGAATAGCAAATAATGAAAAATACTTAAAAGAATTTCTGAAACAAAAGACATATATTGAAATTTTGCAAACAACTCTAAGTATTTTTGTCAATAACTTGTAACAAATTGCCCATCTCATCCGTTTATTGATTTTATATTAGCTAAACGATGACTAAAAGTACATTCTTAATCATTTTTATTTTATTTCCATTTACAATATTTGCACAGGGCGGAATAAAAGGAATTGTTAAAGATCATGACAATAAACCCCTTCCCTATTCCACTATTTATATTCAGGAACTGCATACCGGAACTGTTACCAATGAAGATGGATTTTATCAATATAAATTGCAGCCTGGCACTTATCATTTAAATTTTCAATTTCTTGGGTGCAAATCGGAAACCAGAACAATTACTATTTCCAATGAAATGCTTACGCTGAATGTAAAACTGGCTAATCAATCCATCAATCTTAAAGAAGTTAATATTGTAGCATCTTCCGAGGATCCAGCATATTCTATTATGCGAAAGGCAGTTGCAAAAAGCAAATACCACCTTATGCAGGTAAAATCTTATAAAGCATTGGTTTATATAAAAGGTTTCTTTAAGCTTGATGTACCCAAAATTGTTTACAAAATGGCAAAATCCGAAGGTATCGATTCTGTTGAGGTAAACACTTCCGAATCCTTAAATGAACTTGAATACGAATATCCTAACACTTATCGTCAGAAAGTATTATCAGCCCGTTCCAACGAAGATGACTCCTCCAGAATGGGTGTAAATAATTATATAAACGGAAGTTTTTATTCTACACCTCTTTTCTCATCCTCCGCTTTTGGTTTATACAGGTTTAAGCTGGAAGGCAGTTTTAATGATCAGGGTTACGAAATATACAAAATCAAGGTATTTCCACGTTCCAAAGGTCCCGATTTATTTACGGGTTATCTCTATATTATCAAGGATTTATGGGCAATACACAGTCTTAATCTGGAAGTTTACAACATGGGTTTCAAAACCAATATTTCGCAGATATATGCCGCTGTAAAAGGAGAAGCATGGCTTCCGATAAGCCATACATTTGATATAAATGGAAGAATGTTGGGCGTAAAAATCAATTATAAATATTTTGCTACCGTTAGTGATTATCAGGTGGAAATCAACGACAGGCTCGATAAAAAGAAATTAATTGTAATTGACGAGAAAACAGAAAAAGAATACGCTGCTGCTTTAAAGGAAGAAAAACGACTCAGGGGTTTGCCTCAGATTGCAGATACCTCAAAAGCAGAAGATACTGCCGTAAGATTTTCGCTTAAAGACCTTAAAAAGGCAATGAAAGAAATGGAGAAAAAAGAAAAAGAATCGAGGCAAAAAAAGAATGAACCCGAAGTAATTTCTGATTATTCCATCACTATCGATACTATGGCTTACCGCCAAAAATCCACTTATTGGGATTCCATACGTCCGGTACCGCTTACTGATATCGAAAAGAAACCTGGTTTTGGAAAGAAAAACGATAGTATTCGGCAAGCACGCAAAGCTGATACAGCCAGTAGATTTGCTTTTCTGGGAAATACATTTGGTGGTTTAATCTTTGGCAAAACCATCAAAATTACTAAGCGTTTCGATATTCATTATCCTTCTCCGCTGGCTCATGCAAATTTCAATACGGTTGAAGGCTATAATTTAAATCTACCGCTTGAGTTTATCTTCAAAAAGAATGGAAAAGAACTGATAAATATTACACAAACTGTCAGGTATGGATTTAGCAGCAAGGAATTATATTATAAAACCAATGCACGTTATCGGTTTTTTGCCAATAAATTCCGTCAGAGAGCTACTCTATTTGCAGAAGGTGGTCATTATGTAAGCCAGTTTAATGCAGACGAACCAATTTTCCCGATTATTAATTCGAT
The DNA here is from genome assembly GCA_964646395.1 of uncultured Bacteroides sp. GTDB lineage: Bacteria > Bacteroidota > Bacteroidia > Bacteroidales > JACABE01 > JACABE01. The sequence goes on along the minus strand of CAZYEM010000277.1, from coordinate 1,168 downwards.
TACATCTTTGTTTTGGATTGATAATTATATGAAGCTTTATGAGAAAGATTTTGCAGCATTATCAATCACTTATCCATTATTAGCTAATTTAAAGATAAAAGCACGCTTTGAATGGTCAAAACGTAAAGAACTCATTAATACTTCTTCCGAAAGCTGGATAAAGAAAAATGGAAGAACTTATACTTCCAATGCTCCAGAAAACACAGAAGTTACAACTACAGCTTTCTCTGACAACAAAGCTTCTGTAATAAATATGGAAGTCAGTTACCAACCTTTTGTAAAATATTACAAAAGCAATGGAGTTATAAGGGTTAATGATGAAACATCGCCCACTTTAAAGTTGAATTATACAGGAGGAATTAAAGATTTACTGGGCAGTTCAGCAGATTATCACCGTTTGGAAGCCGGAATCCGTCATCATTTTAATGGCGTTAGACGCGAATTTGATTTCAACCTTTTTGCAGGCAGCACTTTGCAGAATAACAACTCTTATTTTATGGATTTCAAACATTTTGGTGGCAACCGAACCATTTTGCAAATATCCCAACCAGCCGAAGCTTATTATCTGCTTGATTACTATCGCTACAGCACAGCAGGCAATTATTGGGGAGCACAAACCCAGCTGAGTTTCCGTAAGTTTTTGCTTACACAGAATATGTGGTTAAATCTGTTGGGTGTACGAGAAAATATTATATTCAACTACCTGAAAACAGAAACCTCACCTCATTATATAGAAGTAGGTTATGGATTGGATAATATTTTTAAGTTTATGAAAATACAGGCCATTACCAGTTTTGAAAACGGCAAATACCAGAGTTTCGGAATAAGAATAGGTTTATCGGGAATGTTCAGATTTGATGAGGATTAGATTGTTAAATTTTAATTTTAACAGAAATATTAGGTTTACAGTTTAAATCTTATTTTTATATGAGTTATTCAACATTTTCAATCTATCATAATAATGGATTTTGAATAATTCTTTTGTTTCACGACTTAGAAAGGAGTTATTTATTAATCTGGCGACAAATAAATTTTCATTTTTATATTTGTCCATTATTTTCTTCAAACGGCTTTCCATTACTCCAATTTTTAATCCAAACTCATAAAAATCATCATAAGCATAAAAGCCTAAAATATTAAAACTTTCGGTTTCAAAATTATTGGAAAA
>CAZYEM010000276.1:3940-5227 GCA_964646395.1 uncultured Bacteroides sp. | reverse complement strand
ATACCCCAAAACCTATGATATTCAAGTTTTTTTGTTTAGAAAGTAGTGCAAATATGGAAAAGCAAAAAATAGCCAAGGAGGTCAGAAAGGTGATATAGAATGAAGATGGGATTGTGTTTGTTATCCATCCTGAGTTCACCAATGGATATGGATACGGATAAAAAGCGGCCAAATTAATGGGTATTAGTATTTTATAGAGATATGCGGAAAATCCAAAACTGGCATGAAGAATCCTCTTTGCGAGCGGGAACATCACTGATCCAATAGCATTCCCTTCTGCCTGAATTGTTATAGCGTAGTATCCAAGTGCTAAAGCAATTATAAAATATGGGATTTTGTCCAATAGTAACTTCAATTGCCATTTTCTTGCTTCAAAATAACCAATCAAGATCAAGACCAAAGGAAGGCTTGCTGCCATTGCCTTCGACAGCATGGAACACAGGAATAGGAAAAGCGACAGAACATAAAGTTTCCAGTCTGATTTTTGCAGGAATTTTTGATACGCAATTATTGATGCCAAAAAGAAAATGGAATACAAGACATCCTTTCTTTCCGAAATCCATGCAACCGACTCAACATGGATTGGGTTGAGGCCAAAGAGCAATGCCGCAACAGAAGATATTATAAGGTTGTTTTTCGAAAGATGGAAAATAAAGAAGAAAACAAGCAAGGTGTTCAATAGGTGAAGAATGAGATTTGTAAAATGATAGCCGAAAGGTCTTTCTTTGGAAAACTGGTAATTTATTGCCAGGGAAAGGGTTGTGAGTGGATGGTAATTGGCGTACAGACCACGATCCTCTTTAAAAATTTTGGCAATACCCACACCTGAAATGCTTTTTATAAGTGGATTGTTGGTTACATAAGCCTGATCGTCCCATGTTTTTAACATTCCATTTTGTAGTGAAGGGAAATATGCAACAAAAGTTAAAGCCAAAATTATTGCAATAACCGGCCATTTGTTATATTTAATTCCCTGTAAAGGTGAACTTGGTATTTGTGGCTTTGCTGGGGATTCGCCCTTGTTTTGGGGTTTAGCTATATTTGTGGTCTTATTGTTCTGTTTTTTTTGTTGTAACGCCATACTATGATTCGGTTTGTATATACTAGGTTACTATACTTTTAACCTGACAAATTTAATGAAATTCCTATCGGGAGAATATATAAATAGTTAAATTTAGATTTTGTTGTTTTTTCTATATCCAATTTTATGTAACTGAAACCAAATTAGAAAGTGTTTGCTTGTTTAGAAACCTATCCAATTCTATTTCTATTATTGGGAACAACATA
>CAZYEM010000276.1:0-3930 GCA_964646395.1 uncultured Bacteroides sp. | reverse complement strand
GGGTTGGGTTATGTACGACTGGGCCAATTCGGTGTATCAATTGACCATTGCATCGGCAATTTTTCCAATTTATTTCAACACTATTACCCGCGATGGGGATAATTTCACCATTTCTTTCTTTGGTTGGCCGATTATCAACACTGTATTGTATTCGTGGACTATAGCGGCGGCTTACCTTATTGTTGCAATTGGTTCGCCTTTGTTCTCGTCAATGGCCGATTACACCGGACGACGAAAAGGTTTTATGCGGGCTTTTACTTTGATCGGTGCCACAGCCTGCGGGGCTTTGTTCTTTTTCGATAAAAACCACATCGAACTTGGCGTTATTGCCTTTGCCCTAGGCACCATTGGCTATGGAGGGAGTATTGTTTTTTACAATTCATTCCTGCCTGTAATAGCCGAACCCGAAGATCAGGATAGGATAAGTGCCAGAGGGTATTCGATGGGTTATTTGGGCGGGGTGGTTTTGTTGCTGTTCAACTTGCTTATGATAATGAAACCAAGTTTGTTTGGCATTGCGGCCGATAGTTCATTGCCGGCAAGGATATCGTTTTTAACTGTATTTGTTTGGTGGGTCGCGTTTTCACAAATAACTTTCAGCCGTTTGCCTAAATATACTTTCCGCAAAAGGATAAGCCGCGATTCTGTTCTTTCTAATGGCTACAGGGAGTTAAGGCTTGTATTTCAACAAATTAAAAAGTCCTATAACCTTAGCATGTACCTTGCCGGTTTTTTCTTTTTGATGATGGGCGTACTCACTACTATGTTTATGGCCGCTACGTATGGCGAAAAAGAAATGGGTTTGAAAGAAGATGTGCTTATTCCTACTATCCTTGTAATCCAATTGGTTGGAATGTTTGGGGCATGGATGTTTGCCCGTATTTCTAAAAAACTTGGCAACTTATTTGCCTTGATGGTTACAATTGTTGCTTGGTCCCTAATTTGCGTGGGTGCTTATTTTATCACCAATACTTTGCAGTTTGTAACGGCTGCTTTTTTTATCGGCATAGTAATGGGTGGATCGCAGTCCTTGGCCCGAAGCACGTATTCGAAAATGCTGCCCGATGATACCACTGACCATACCTCGTTTTTTAGTTTTTACGATGTGATGGAGAAACTTGCCACTGTGGCGGGCACATTTAGCTTTGGCGTTATTGAGGCGTTAACAGGAAGTATGCGCTTTTCGGTGTTGGCAATTACCGTGTTTTTTGCCGTCAGTTTCGTTTTTATGGCAATGCTTTATCGAAAGGTTCGCTTGGATGCGAAAGTGTAACGTGATGGATTCCTATATCGCGTTGCAAATCGGTGGTATAAATAGGTATTCTTAAACCTGGCAAGCTTTTTGGAAGTTATTTTTATTTTGATATTTTTGGAACGGAATCAATTTTCACAATTGTTCCAAGACGAATGTAGTCTGCACGAAATATAAAGTTTCGGCTTCAAATTCAAAATATTTATGGGCATTTCCTATTACCGGGATATTTTAACAACTAAAATCCTTTCCTTTTTTTCTCCCGATTCGAGAGTTAGCAAATACACCCCTGGAGAAAGATAGAACGCGCAAATTTGATCTGGGTATAGTGTAAGGGTATGATGTCCTTCTGTATATTGATTTTCGCCCAGAAAAATGTCTTTCCCGCCCGAAACCGGGGTTAAGTAGATTTTTATATTTTCCGTTTTATGGGTCGAAAAACCTATATCCAACCTTTCGTTAAAAGGGTTTGGGTAAACGCTCACAGGCTTATTGGGTTCGTCTTTTTTTGTCCCAACATTGTAATCCAGATAAAAATTATAAGTAGTGGCCACACCTGCTGCCAATTGCAAAGTGTCGCAATCGGTTAAATAGTAGCCAAACGAAGCACATAGAGTGTTTTGCCCCCTACTATAATCAATTGAATAAAATCCTGCTGTATCGGTTGTTACGCTGCTATCGGCAAACGTTAGTATAGCCCCGGCAAGTGGAAGGTTTGAAACTTTGTCGAAAACCTTTCCGGATAGGTGGGCTAAAGTATCGGGTATAGGTGCATGTATATTGGCAATGGCATCAAAATCGAACCCGGCATCATTTACATTTGCTGTTCCATTGTTGTCGTCGAGCAGAAGAAAAAACTGTGCCCCCAATATTTCTCCGGTAGCCAGGTCGAAATTGGAGGTTCCGATGCCCGAACCGATGTAATTCCAGTATCCATCCATACTTGTGAGGGCGTAAACAGCATAGCCTTCGGGGCTTGCATCGCCTTCGTAAACCGTAATATCGGGGCCAGGTTGGTCCGAAACGGGGAACTGCATGTCAACCATAATGTACCCGCCTTTCCCTAAAGAATAATTCACCTGATCGGGCGAACCCAAACAAGCAGCCGAATAGCCTTCATCGCCAGGGTCTTGGGCAAGAAAATTTGGGATTTTCGAAATACAGGTGCGATACCCAAACTGCGATTGCATGGGTTGCATCTGAGCATCCACAACCGTGCTTTGCAAATCGTTGACAGTAATATTTGTCAATAAAAGTGGCTGGTAGCCATTGGCTGTGAAGCGGATACTATAAGTGCCCGGGACTAAGTACTTGTGAAAATCGCCAGCTTCGCCATCAGTAAACGTAGGATAATTGTTGCCTACCCATATTGACGCGTTAATTGGCGACCCGGTAATGGCATCGGTAACTGTTCCTTCTATCCCATAACCACAATGTTCGATAACCGCTAACATGGCTGGTTTGTTGATGTCGTAATAATATTTGATATTGGGGCCAGCGGGCTGTTTGTCGAGGGATATTTCCATTGACCAAGCAACGGAACCCAAGCAGCCATAATTAAAATCTTTGGTGCTACCTTGAATGAGGTACATAATTTGCGAACCTTGGCCAAACGGAAGGCTTGGATACCCGGAATTAGACGAATAAATACCCGCCAAGGAATATATGTGGGTGTTATCGGGTGTTGGGCTGTAGCGATAGCTCCATGGATAGGAAATTGTTTCGGCGCCACTGTGATAATTGGTGTAAGATACAAACTGGTTTGAATATTGGCAGTCGCGCAATGCCTTTGATTCGGGTTGCGAGAAAGGCCCCAATGTGCCGCCATCGTTGCCGCAAACGTATCCAAAATCGCGGTTTATATCAACGCCATTCCCGTTTTCGCGGGTCATATAGTCGCGGCCGTACGGGTTTACACAGTAGTACAGCCAAATTTCCCGGTGGTCCAAAAGGCCTGTAATGTATGGGTCGTTTCCATAAGCAAGGCATAGGTCGCGGGCAAAATTGATCACGTTTTGCGAGCCGCCCACTTCGTTGCCATGAATTCCACCATCAAATAGGACTTCAGCCTCGTTTTCGTCAACATTTACATTGTCGCTAATTTTTAAAGCCGCAAGTTCCTTAAATTGTGGGGTAATGCCGAAAACAACTTTTTTGCATATATCAGGGAAGTTGGTGGCAAGGCTGTCGGCAATATTTTTTATCTCGTTAAAGGTGTAGTAACCAGTGGGCACCAGCGCTGGGCCAAACCCTGCTGACCATGAATTAAGATTAGGAATGGTTATGGTGGATGAAAACCCTGCTTTTTTAACAACTTCTAGTTCCGAAGGGGTTAAGTAAAGGTAAGCATGGGTATTGTAAATATCGCCTTTTAGGTTCAATTGCCCTAATTTTTCAGCTTCTTTATGTCCATCGAGCTTAATTTTTACCTCCATTTCGGTGTCGCGCCATGGTTTATGTTGGGCATTTGCTTGGAACACAACAAATAAAAAAAAAGCAAAAAGCAAAAATTTCGAGGATGTATAGCCGTGCATACTGTCGGATTGTTAAATTAGAACCAAATTGCAAATATCCATAAAATATTGATAAAGCCACAGATGTAGAGTACAGAACCCTAACTTGGACAAGCCAGAAAATATAAAGTTAAAGTGCAAAGGTCAAAAGTCAAAAAGAAAGAA
>CAZYEM010000275.1:0-5316 GCA_964646395.1 uncultured Bacteroides sp. | reverse complement strand
GATAAAATGCTAGAAACCTTTGAAAAAAGCATTGACTCCTTTGTCGAAATTTATATCGGAAAATATGGGCGCCCCAAAATCACTGGGAAAAATGCGGAGATTACCCTTCATAATTTGACGGAACCAGGTATCATTCGTGTCATTAACGCTGCCATAAAATACCTACAAGGTCCTCTTACCAAATCGTTACAAGCTGCTGCGGATACCGATTTGATAAACATACGTGACGAAATGATTGGCGCATTAAATCAACTCCTATATCTTTTTACACTACATTGATTATAAAGGAAAAGGCACAATCCAGCGCAATGGAACACCTGTTGAATCATTATACGCATTTGCCATAAGGTCAAATGGGTACAAACGATTAATAAGTTGTAATCCAGCCTTGTAATTAGTCATTTCCTTATAGTTTTCAAATGTATAATAAATAGGACCTCGTGCTGTAGTAGGATTAGATACATAGGTAATGTATGCATTTGAATTATACTCATATACTTTTTTAAATAGCTGAATCTGTTGTTGATAGGTTAACAATTGTGACTGATTCATATTGGAAAGAAATGGTCCAAGAGGTACATTTTCTACATTATATGCACCCAATGTTTCAGGAAAGAGATTATCCGCATTCAGCGTTAAATAGGGAAATTGCGGAAAATCCGTATAATAAATTTTATATTGAACATTTTGATTTAAATACATCGGTAATCCATGAATCGTATAAAAAGAAACAGGCGGAATGGATTCATCTAATGGAAACGGTGGATAGACAGGTCCACCTCTAATATCAAAGAAATAGTTAAACCCATAAGTGATAAAATTATAAATGTCTGTGACAGATACATCAGTCGTATTATTAATATAGTTGCTATACAAATTATAAGTGTTAACACCTGGGATTGGTCCATAATCTCCTCCAAAATAACTCATAGTTGTAATATTTGTGCCATATGGACTAAAGGGATATTGTTTTGATATAAAAATATTATCACTATCTCCATAGGAGCCGACTGGAGCTAAAATATTATTCGGATTTCCATCCTCATAAAAGGCAATGATATTTGGACTTTGATTATAATCCACTACAAATGATCCTGTAAAAATAACATAAGGTTCGAATAGACCGATAGAGATCGCAATAGAATAGACACCGCTCATCTACCATGAAATATGGATTAAAAATAGACATAAAATACTCATCCCCATATGATCCGTATCTCATTCTGATATAAAGAATGAGATATATTATCTATCTAATAGGAAATGTCTGATCTTCCTGGAAATACGATTCTACCATCGGAAGAATACCATGTGACAACACTTCCATCCCTTGTATCTCATTCTAAACCAATTGTGATTTTTGCCACCAATGATGTCAATCATCATACACTCTTTCAAAATGGACTCACACAAAACATTGTCATTTTATACGATTTATTTGAATGTCTCGGTTATCAATCCTATTTGCTACAGGCTTCATCTCCTGAAAAGAATGACATTATCCAGCAGTATCGTACGATTTTGTTACAGGATATGATCAAACAAGCCATGCCTATTTCTCTCTTTATTGAAATTGGTATGAGTCTCGATACCCTCACCCGTCAATATCTTCGCTCCGTCGGCGCAAAAATGGTAAAATTGTATTTGGGAAACATTTTAAACATTGATATCGAAACCATCCAGAATTTCAATGGTGCCATCTTCTTCCATCATCATATGGTAGGAGAAATCGATGAAATTTGGACCAGCCCCCACTATCTACAACACGTCCAATACGCTGCGATTTTGAATCGTAAAAAAAAAAAAAAAAGTCGTGTGGTTCCTTATGTATGGGATCCCTGTTTTCTCACCCATTATGGTCAAGAATCTATGAATTGGATTCCATCGTGCTGGTTCCATCAGGACATTGTCATCACGGACCCCAGTATTTCTTTTCAAAAATGCTCCTTCTATTCGTTATTATTGGCAGAGGCATTTTCTAAGAAATTTCCTGAATGGAAAGGAAAGGTTCATGTGATTAATGGTGATCGTCTCACATTATCCTCTCACGCTTCTCAAAATATTCTTCCCGCTTTATCGTTGTATCAAAACAAACGAATCATTCTTCATCCTCGCAAAAAGATTCATGATATTATAAAGGAACATCGCTCTGCTTGTTTTATTACTCATCAATGGAATAATGCGTATAATTATATGACATTGGAACTCATGTATTGCAATTATCCCATTCTTCACAATTCAGATGGATGGGAATCATATGGATATCATTATTCTCTTCAGAAATGGGAAGAAGCCATTCAAACTCTACATATGGCATTGACGTGCCATAAGGACAATATGAATGCGTATCGGACGCATGCTGCGCAACTCATTTGGAAGCATAGTATTCATCATCCTGATATTCAGAGACGATGGCGGGAGATTATCACTTAAAGCGATGGGCTAAAGCATCTTTCCGTTGCTGATTGATTAACGCATTATGTGGCGATTGTCGGTTTGACTGTTGATATTTTAATAATTCCGTCTGTGCTTGCTGTTTCCGTGCTTGTTTTTCTTGTTTTTCTATACGTCGAGACAAACCGTATAACAACATATGTGCGTTATGATCTTCATTTGTTGGCGATTTTTTCACATTAAAATGATTATTACGAATTTCATTTAAAGAAATTGGTGAATAAACCGTACCATTACTTGTATTTTCTAAATCATTGCGTTCTTTTTCTAATTTACGGAGCTTTTCTTGTAGTTTCTTCACTTGTAATGGCTCTATCGTTTTACTGATTTTATCAGATAGATTTCTAATATTTTCATCTATCTCCCATTCCTTTTGTGACATAACTTTTACACTCATAGGCTGTAAATTATTAGGGTGACCACCACGCTTTCTACTACGTCGCATCGTCTTTCTGCCTTTGCGACGTCTCGTCTTTCGATGCTTTCTCATTTCTATATCATATAAAGAAATATATCGTATCATACATAATGAGGATCGGAATTACCTTTTCTCCTGAGGCACCGCTATGGTCGAGCGGTGCCAATCAAACCGCTCTCCTTCTTGCTGAACTTTTTTCCACGTTTCATGAAATCCTTTTAGTGAATCGAACCCATTCGGACACAGAATGGTTTGCTGATTATGAAAAACCATCCTATTTTGCCGTATCTTCCTTAACTCACGCATCAGGGCTGGATTGGTTGATCGATATCGATGGCACCGTTCGTGAGGAAGATCGTAAAAGAATTTCCGCCCATACTATTGTCTTTTTACGGACCTTTCTTCAATTTGCCGAAATGGATGCTTCTGTCTACATGGATTATCCTTATGTTGGACGGAGTATGGATGTCCATGAAATCTGGTGCTGGGACGTATTGAATCCTGAAGATACCATTCCCTCCATTCAAACTCTCTTTCCTTGCCCCATTCGTCGTGTTCCTTTTATTTGGTCACCCACTTTTCTTAAAGAGCGTACTCCTTGTAGCTCTCCTAGAGATGAATGGATCGTTCACGTGGCTGAGAAAAATAACAATTCAAGCTCTTCCATTATTCCATTGGTGGCGATTCGTGAACTCACCAAAACCCATCATGTGGAAGCCACTTATCAGGTTCATAACATAGATACCATTAAAGAGTATCGCTTTCTCAAAGATAACATTCTTGCAAACATCGAAGCCGATACTCTTCCTCTTACCTTTGCACCCAAAGAACCATGGTATACCTGGTCACACAATTCCATCATGCTCTCTCATTCACGATTTATTCCATTGCGTCCCTCTCTCCTTCAGTTGTTATGGCTCGGTATTCCACTGGTACATAATAGCCCTGTTCTTTCTGAACTTCATCCACAACTACAAAACATGTATTACCCAGGAAATGACATCAAGGAATTGTGTTCTGTCATGAAAGAATTGATGGCTCATTCTGAACCATGGTTTGCTGCACACCAGGAAATACGTGACACGATCATGACACGATTTGGTATCGCATCTAATCGTGAACGATGGGCTACTATCTTACATGATGTATGGGGTGCGAAACTTTTAGAAAAAACAGTAGATAGACCATTGAATACGCCGTTAGAAACGCCAAAAGAAATCATCATTGCCTTTTCCGATATGTGGCCTGGATTTAACTACGATTCCAATTTTATCATGGACGCCCTACGCCACGAAGCTCCCACTCTTTCCATGAAGGGTGTTTCTTATTCCCTATCAATCACCCCTTCTCTTGTGATTTGTGGACCTTACAGTACATCCTGGAAACAAATTCCCTCTGTTCCAAAAGTCTATTTTAGTGGTGAAAATTGGGAAGTTCCTAATGATCCTTCCATTTCTCTTTACATCACTTCTTCCACCAATGAGGATGATCATCGTCTCCGCATTCCTACCTGGATGACCTTCATCAACTGGTTTAGCACTAGCTCTGAACTTCCACACGGATGTACCGATAATCCCATTCGTCTTCCTGTACAACTTGCTTTAGAGCCTCATCCTATTTCCTTTGATAAGCGCGAACAATTCTGTGCCTTTGTTGTCAGTAATCCAACCTGTGCGATGCGAAATGAAGCCTTTCATCATGTTAATGCCTATAAAAAGGTAAATAGTGGGGGAGGGCTCTATAATAACATTGGAGGTCAATTGGAGCTCAAATATCCAGGAGGTGGCTGTGGCGATTTGTCCAAACACGCCTTCTTTTCTCAACACCAATTTACACTTAGTTTTGAGAACTCGCAGGCGCCAGGTTATATCACGGAAAAGGTACTTCATGCGAAAATGGCAGGATGTGTTCCCCTCTATTGGGGCACTCAGACCGATTCTGATTTTGTTCCAAATTCGTTTATTAACTTATCTTCTATGAAATCAGCAGAGCAAGTAGTGGAAATTCTTAAGAAATTGGAGGCGCGCCCTGATCTGTGTGCTACCATTGCTGCTACTCCGATTCTAGATGAATCACGAAGACAGAAGGCACTACGCATGATGTCTGCGATGAGTCAGAAAATACTGTCGTTACTAGGAAAGAAAATGATTGAAGGTATCGATAAAACATTTGTCATTAATTTGGATTCACGTCCTGATCGTTGGGAATCATTGTTGAAAGCGGAACCACAATTACAAGGTCTTGTGACACGTGTCCCTGCGGTTCATGGCAAATCTCTACCAATGTCCTCCACTATTTTTAATCTCTGTAAGAATAATCCTTTTCAGTGGAAGAAGTCAATCATTGGATGTTATCTCAGTCATCTTTCGGTATGGAAACGGATTCTAGAAGAAGAGGGAAACTTGTTCTTGATTCTAGAGGATGATGTCCGTTTTCAAAAAGGA
>CAZYEM010000274.1:0-5336 GCA_964646395.1 uncultured Bacteroides sp. | reverse complement strand
TTTCAATATAGTTAGAATTATTAAGATAACTGATTTCTTTTGAATGATAATTGATATGTGATATAATTATTTTACTTGATTTTTCATTAAGATAGAGAGAAAAGAATCCTGATTCATCAGTTGAAGTTCCTGTATGCGTGCCATATATTGAGATATTTACATTTTTAATCGGACTAAGGGTAACCGCATCTTTTACGTAAGCTTTTAAGGTATAAGTCTGGGAAAAGGAGCTTAGAACCAAACTTAATATAAAACCGATGATCAGGAATCTTTTCATTGCATTAATACTTAATAAAACATCAAACAATTATTCAAATAAAATTAGTTATCCATCATTCTTTCAGCTTCTATATCGAAAAAACTTTTAGTTTCTATAACAACTACACCTCCATCGAAATCACCATATTTTGCTGGAACTGCTCCCATATAAACCATCATGCTTGATATTGCAGCACTTGGAACTCCAATATTACTGCTTCGTTGTTTTACTCCATCAACATAATAAACAACTCCACCATTTCTGGCTCCTCTGAAGTAGGTTTCTCTACCATCATCACTTGTATATACTCCAGGAGTGATAGTTGATAATAATTTGGGAATATTTCTTGAATCAGGAATGTTTTTCATTTCTTTTGATGGAATAACTGCCATGGTTTCGGGATCAATTAATTTATTTCCTTTTGCTGTAATTTCCGGTCCTATAATAGTATTTTCCGAAAGAGTTAATCTTACATCATCAATTGATGAGATTTTATTAGTATGAACCTCTATTTTAGTTGCAATCTGATTCCGATATCCCATAAATGAAATATTTAATGAATAAATTCCTGGATTCAATCCTTTTAAATGAAAATATCCATACATGTCTGTTGATACACCTTGTATTCCGTTCTCATTTTGAATATAAACATTTGCTCCCGGTAATGTTTCTTTTGTTTTGGAATCAATAACTCTACCTCTGATTGAACCTGTTTGTGCATTTAAACCTGAAAGCAGTGTGCTTATTAAAATCAGGCTAAGTAATACTTTTTTCATAAGATTTTATTTTTTTAGTTAAACTTTATTTTCAATAAAATTAGTATATTCTAATGCTGAATAAAAGGGAGAGTCAGTTTAAGGTTGATTTTTGAAAGTTTAAGGTAAATAAAATAAAGTTTACGGTATGGTTTTATAAATATATGCAAAAAATCATTGAAAATACGAAATAAAAGCGTTGTATAAGCTTTTCTTGTATTAAAGGTCACTTTGTGAGTTTTGATGTTTTTATTTCATTAAAGGCTCTAATTTGGAGTTGTTGAGTAAAAAAAAAGATGTTGCATTGCTACAACATCTTTTTCTACAACTAGTATTTTGATTTCTTTATTTCAATTTTTTCAAAATATCTTTTGGAGTAGCATCTTTGTGAATCATAATATTCATAGTTTTGTACCTTACAAAAGCTTCAGAAGCATAAAAATATCCTTCATATTTTCCATCTGTACTCCATGAGTTTTTTACAATATAGAATTTATTTCCATTTTGATCCTTAGCAATACCACATATTTCCATTCCATGATCATCTGTTGTTTGATAGTTATCAAATGCTTTTTGACGCATTTCCTGTGTAATTATTTTTTCTTTTACAGGTTTATCGAAAGTATAAAGCTGAGCAGCTTTTTCTCTTTCGGTAAGTTTTTCCCATTTGTCTCTTTCTGAACCTTGTAAATCTGGTTTTTCTTCATCAGGAATAACTGCTACTCCGTTTTTCCATGAAAATCCTTTTTCACTTACATCAGCTCCCCAAGCTAAAGTATATCCACTGTTTATGGCGTTATCAATAATTTTCATCATCTCATCCAAAGGTAAATTGTACATTTCGCCCCATGCCCAATTATCTGGTACTTCCAAGATAAATTTTGAATAGAACGGGTGATGTGTATATGATGAAAATTCGATATAATCTTCTGGATTAATAGCTAATTCTTTTGCAAATGTTAGCGGTGTGTATGTTTTACCTTTGTAAGTAAATGTTTCAGGTAATTTGCCATAATAAGCATCTAAAATTCCATTAAATCCTGCTAACCAAGCGGTAGTTAATTTTTTATTATTTTCGTCAGCAACTGCTTTTATGTATGCTTTTAATACAGCATCTACTTCACCATGATCATGTTTGGTTTCGCCATAATTTAAGCCGGTATATGCTTCTTCAGGAACGATTCCATATTTACGTATCATGTCGATAACATCGTGTGAAGCACCGCCACCACCAAAATTAATACTTCCATGCATGCGTACAAATTTTTCTGCTTTTTCTGCGTAAGCGTGTCTTACACTGAACATATCAGATAAATCAAATTCACCTTTTCCCATTCTCATTAATTCGGATTCAATAAACGCTAATGTGGAAAAACTCCAGCAAGTTCCTGATTTGTATTGGTTTTTAACACTTGTGGTTTTAATTTGTTTTTCGATGGTAAATTTGTAACCTTCTGGTTTTTTATCTTTTTCTTCCTGTGCTTTTAGTAAGCTGGTTGACAATAATAATGCTATTAATAGCATACTTAAATGTGTAAAAAAATTCTTTCTCATTTCTGATTTTGTTAGGTAAAACATTTTTTTTAATGCTACAAAATTATGATTTTATATCGTTGATTACTATAAAAATATGTTAAAGCCGATAATTATTAGTTGAAATATTGTTTTTAAAAGATAAATTATCAGTTTCACGTGTTATTCTTATGCCTTTATTTTTATACTTTTGCGAAATTATTTAATTTTAAATATTTATGAAAAAGATATTATCTATATCAATCCTTCTTTTTATTTTTATTCAGCAATGTTTATTTGCTCAATACCGTAATGTTTATATCAACGAAAGACCTCTAAAATCCGGAGTTGAAAGAACCGCTTCCAAACAATCGATGTTGATGGATAAGTATAATGTAAATTTCTATAAACTGGATATTAAAGCCGAGCGAACTTCTGTTTATGTTGATGGAAATGTATTAATTAATGCTAAAGTTATAGCTTCGCAACTTGATACTTTTGCTTTTGAATTAAAGGATTATTTTACAATAGATTCTGTTTTTATTAATTCGCAAAAGAAATCATTTAAAAGGGTAGGGGATGACGTTTTTGTTGGTATTGCATCTTTACCCGTTGGTTCTAATGTTTCTGCACAAATATTTTATAAAGGAATGCCCTCCAATACTGGTAATTTCTTTAGCGGAATATCTAGCCAGGCGTCTCAAACATGGGGAAACAGAATTACATGGACTTTGTCGGAACCTTTTGCTGCCAAAGAATGGTTCCCCGTGAAACAATCACTTACCGACAAGGCAGATTCTGCTTATATTTTCGTGACTACCAGCAATGATAACAAGGTGGGATCGAACGGAATTTTGAGTGCAATTGTAAATTTACCAAATAATAAAGTCAGGTACGAATGGAAAACCCGTTATCCGATCGATTATTATCTTATTTCAATGGCTATTGGCCAATATGTTGATTATTCAATTTATGCTCATCCCGCAGGCTTACAGGATTCAATTCTTATTCAGAATTATATTTATAATAATCCGGCAACATTACCCTATTTTCAGTCTGAAATAAATAATACAGTTGATTTTATTGAGCTCTATTCCGATTTATTCGGTATGTATCCTTTTCACAAGGAAAAATACGGACATTCGATGGCTCCGCTTGGTGGAGGAATGGAACATCAAACCATGACTACTCAAGGCGATTTCAACTTTTATCTTACCTGTCATGAACTCACACATCAATGGTGGGGCAATAGTGTTACCTGTGCAACCTGGAGCGATATATGGATTAACGAAGGCTTTGCTTCCTATGGAGAATATCTGGCAGCAAATGCCATTACCGGTTATCAGGAGGCACAGCAGCACATGCTCGATTTCCACAATTACATAATGCAGCTACCCGATGGTAGTGTTTATATTCCTCCTTATCAGGCTGTGGATGAAAACCGTATTTTCGATGGCAGACTATCCTATAAAAAAGGGGCCGCTATTATCCATAATCTTCGCTTTGAAGTTGGAAATGATCTTGTTTTCTTCGATATTTTAAAACAAGTACAAATCCGTTTTAAGGATAGTACCATGACCGGAATGGATTTTAAGGCAGTTACCGAGGAACTTTCGGCAAAGGATTTCACCGATTTCTTTAATCAATTATATTTTGGCGAAGGTTATCCAACTTTTAATATCGTTTATTCGCAGCAAAACGATACGTTGATACTGAATGTAAATCAATCGGCTTCAGCTGCTGTTATTCCTTTGTTTAAGATGAATATGGAATATAAAGTTCAGTTTCCGACCGGTGATACACTCCTGAGAATTTACCATCAGGCAAATAGCGAAACTATAAAAATTCCGATGCATAAACCTGTAACCGGTTTGGTGGTTGACCCCAATAATTGGGTGATTAATGGTGCAGGTAGTGTAAGCCGTATTGCCGAAAATAATGTTGTAAACTTTATGATTTTTCCTAATCCTTGTACAGATTTTCTTGAAATTTATTTTGGAAATAATAAAATTGGAAATTATCAGCTAACAGTTTTCGACATCAGCGGGAAAGAAATCTTAACTTTTCAATCGTTAACTAATGATAAGTTGAAAATAGATTTAAGCAATCTGGAAAAGGGAATTTATTTTCTTCAGCTTTCGGATGGGATGAATAAATCAGTAAAAAAGTTTTCGAAAATATAAAGATCATTTATAAAATGAAGAAAGTAATTATTTTATTAGTATTTATCATTTCAGGTGGTTACATATTTTCCCAAAGAACAGATAATTTTAATGTAGTTGAAAGATATAAAGAGCATAATCATTTTTCATTAAAAACCATACAATCAGCCTCTTTATTGATGGATAAGTATGATGTTAAGTTTTATAAAATTGATTTAAATGTTGAAAGGAATTATGTAAATATTTTTGGAAATACAACGATAAAAGCTAAAGTAGTTGCTGCAGTATTGGATACTTTTGCTTTTGAATTAAATCCGAATTTAGCGATTGATTCAATAAAGATTAATGGTCTGAACCGAATTTTTAATCGAATTGGAAATGAAACTTTTGTGGGTATCAATCCCTTGACAATTAATACTTACATTACTGTTCAGGTTTTTTATAGAACGAATAGTCAAAATCTATTGACGTACGATATTGGTATATTTAGTAATATTAATTCGATTAATTCAGATAGTGTAACATTTACATTTACAGAACCTTTTTATGCTTATGGTTGGTTTCCTGTAAAACAATCATTAAAGGACAAGGCTGATTCTGCTTATATTTTTATAACGACAAGTAATGAAAATAAAGTTGGTTCTAATG
>CAZYEM010000273.1:0-5360 GCA_964646395.1 uncultured Bacteroides sp. | reverse complement strand
AGGTAAAATAAAAATGGATTTGACCAGACAAATGATTTTTTTATTACTACATCAAATGCATGAAGGGAGTATCCACCTGGTTTCAATACCCGTTGTATGTCTTTGTAAATATTGATAAAAACAGAATTGTCATCACTTGGTACATGTTCTAATGCAGAAATGGAAAATGCGAAATCAAAGTAGTTATCTTCCAAATTTGAATTAAAATTACCTATATAATCCTGTACCAGTATGCAACCATCAGATGAAATTGATTTTGGACCATTTCCTAATCCTTCTAATTTATCAATGTTATAACATCTATAATCATCTTTGAAATAATTAAGAATTCTCGAATCTCCACCACCTATTTCAAGTATTTTGGAACCTTTAGGTAAATTTTCTGAAATAAAAGCAAATATTAATAAGTCTTGATAAATTTTTAATCTGCAGTGATTTATATCAATTTTTGTGATTATATAATTTTTGTTCATAGCAATTTTTAAAAAAGAATTCTATGAAATGTTTTCTCTTAGAATAGGTAAATTCGTAGAAATTATCGATGGAAATTTTATTCATATATTATTTATTTGATTTGATAACATTTAATATAAAGAATTCCAGAAATCGTAATTATAAAATTTTCTGAGTTTATAATCATATTTTTCTTTATTAATAACTATGTCTATTAAATGAAATTGATGAAATCCCAATATAATTAAATATATAAAAGGTCTGAAGAAATCAGGGAAAAGAACTCTGTATTTTTTATAGGTATTAATTTTTTTTTCTATATGTGATGATAATGGTAATATTGAATCACACTCTTTATAATAGTTTGATTTATCCTCACTTAATTGACCACTTCTAAAGCGAAAACAATCTGTTTTGAAATTCAAACTGTACAATGGTGTATATTGAGCAAATCTTAACCATAATCCAAAATCACCTGCTAACTTAAGTTTTCCATCAAGACCATTTACTTTTCTCCAAAGTTCAGGTCGCCAAAAAGTACTACTTTGCTGCAAAAAGTAAAGTTTTCTTCCATAAACACCCATTCTTATCCATTTTTGATAATATAAATAACATTTGCCAAACCTTGTTAATTTTGAAGATTCATCAATATAAGAAGTAATCCCTTTTAACCATTGGATATGTTTATATTTTTCAAATACCTCTGAAACAACCTCAAAAGCACCTGGTAAATAAATATCATCAGAATTTGACCATGCATAAATATCTCCAGTTGCTAAACTAAATCCTTTGTTCAAAGCATCATACATTCCTTTGTCTTTTTCTGATATTATTTTGAATGTAATTGATTTGCAATGTATCGGGTGTGATTTTTCAATAAGTTTCTGATTATAATTATTGATTATATTTATTGTATCATCAGTTGATAAATTATCAACAAAAATCAATTCTATTTCAAATTTTCCTTTTTGATTTATAATACTCTCAATAGTTTCAGCTAAATATTTTTCCCCATTATATGTGGGGGTTACGATCGAAAACTTCATAATGTGTAAATAATTTATTTTATTTCAAAAAGTTTTATAATTATTTATTTTTAAAATATCTTAACTTGATTCTTCTAATGAGAATTTTTGGATATTTATACTTAAAAAAAGTATATATCCCAAATCTTTTAATAACTAATTTACACCATTCATATAAATTCTGTTTATAACTGATATAACCAAATCCTCCAATGATATAATTCACAACTGCTATTTCTTTATGTTTATATTTTAGATTTTTATTATTTTCAAGTATATCGAAATACCAATTTAATTCAGCTTTAAATTTATAAGAAATATCATAAATGGGAGCTATTTCTCTCTTTACAAATATTGCTTGATGGCAAACAACAGCAGTGCCATTGGCAAGAAGATTCTCTTTCGTAAAATCCATAGCTTTTAGATATAATGAAGGTATCTGTTCTAGTTTGTCATAATATATATCACCATATATAACATCTGAATTACCAAAATCTTTGAAGAGTTCACTGATAACTGATTCATTGCAATAGAAATCCCCTGAGTTTAAAAAAGTAATATAATCCCCTTTGGCATTTATAAGGCCTTTATTCATGGCATCATAAATGCCATTATCGGTTTCGCTAACCCAGTAACTAATTTTTGATGAGTACTTTTCAATGATTCCAATTGTTCCATCTGTTGAACCACCATCAATTATTATCAGTTCAATGTTTTTATATGTTTGTTTAAAAACACTTTGGATCGTTTTTTCAAGTGTATTTACAGCATTATAAACTACAGTTACAATACTTATAATAGGTGATTTCAACATGAATATTTAAAAATTTATTAATGATACTTATATAGTTATGCATTTTGCTTCTTCAGCAAAAGATATATTACCTGATAATAAAATTTTTTATAGTCTGGATACTTTTTTTGTAATGATTCTAACATATCTACATAATTATCAGGATGATATCCATTTTGTAAAGGATAGTTAACACTTGCATAAAATATTAAATTCTGGAATTGACTTTTATTAACGATTTCTTCATAATCTTCATAAAAAAGCCTGTTCTGATCAGGGCAATTAAACACGTATTCAACAATCTTCTCACATATTTCTTTTTCAAATCTTCCTGATATTACTTTGTTAAGTTCATTAGGAGTCATAAGAAGATGGCAATAGGGTGGGAGCTCTGTATTGATGTAATTATAAACTGAGTTTTTGTGATTCAACCAAAGATGATGACCCCAGCAGGAAGACCAGATTGGTCCGAACTTTGTATATAAAAGTCCACCGGGTTTTAATATCCTGTACATTTCATTCAAAGCAATATTCAAATCAAAAACGTGTTCAAATGCTGCTAAAGAATAAATATAGTCAAAATAATTGTCAGGAAAATCTGTTTTTCTGATATCTCCTTTCTTAAGCCAGGTATTTTCATTAAGTTTCTCAGAGTTTACAACCATATTCAATCCAATTATTTCATTTGGTTTATGTATTTTTGATATATATTGAATTAACTCTCCCTTTGAATCACAACCAACTTCAAGAATGACTTTATTCTCAATATCTTTTAAATAAATATTTATCTCATCTGCCATTAAAGCAAATTTTGAATTGTTATTAAATTGTACCATTTTTTTAAATTTTAAAATAATAAGATGTTTTTCTGTTTTTATAAACAATTAAATAAAGTTGTTTTTTAGTGTTTTCCAAATTTTTATTAAAAAATAAGGTATTTAAAGTTTTGAGTAATTGCTAAACAAAATTTGTTGTATAAAATATTTGAATTTAGGTATATATTTTGGACATTTTTCAAGAATTCATTTTCCTAAAATTTTCCTAGTAGGCCATAATATGGCATGCCATATCTTGAAGAAAATCGAAATTGTTTTTGCCTTTAACAACCCGACTTTTTGTTTCATTATATCTTCTCTTCTTTTTAAATGGTTGTCTTTTCGTAACAATTTCTTAGATTTCTTCTCAAATTTAATCTTTGTTTGATTTGAATACTTATTAGAAATATCTAACAAATATAATGAAACCATAGTTTTGTTATTTGCTAAATATAGGTTGTAAAGTTCAAATATTTCATCGTGACTTATATCTCGTAAAATGTCGGATTCAATAATTATACCATTCCTTTTTAGCATATCATTTACAGCAAGTTTTTCGCTTTCGAGTAATAATTGGCCTGTAAGTAAATTTTTATCTTCACTTCTGCGTATGCATGTTAGTGTATAATTATCTGCCTTTTCTATTAAAAATTCTGACATTTTATTTTCCTTTGTCCATTTAGGAAGAAGTTTTGAAATGTGTATGTTCATTCGAATATGAAAAAGAGCAAGATCATTATCATTTATATTCCTAATCTTATCAGTTTTTTTTATGAATTTTGTACGACCACCATGCTCAATATGTTGTAACGTATCATTATCAATATCCTTTTTATGCAATCCAATTGATTCTAGTCTTTCGAACAAATCGCTATCATCCCAGCCATATGTTCGCAGGAATTCATTAAAACCATTGACTTTAAAATAATCGACCCTGTAAAGGAACACATTCCCATTCAAGTGTTTTTCATTTTCGTTTCTTGCTTTTTCCCAATTTCCGCTGATAAAAGTGCCGGGACTTATACTGTTTTTGGTAAAAAAATCCTTAGAGATTTTAATATCAGAATCTATCTTAAATATCTTTGTTTTTGTAGTGAGTCTTGCTGCTAAATTATAAGAACATGAAAGATTAAATATTTCTTGTCCACTAACAATAGCAAGTATTATTTTCCCATTCTGATATTTTTGAATAAGGGGAATCAGAGACTTGTCAGATGACCAGTCAATGATAATGATTTCATCTATATCACTTATTGTGATCCAGGTCTTTAATGCTTCTTCGAGGAATTCTTCCCTATTCATACAAACTGTAAATAGAGATATTCCCTCTGAGATATTAGTATTGATGGGATTACAAACTGAGTATATAAAGTTGCTGCTTTGAATCGTCATGTTTTCAATATTTTGGATAAGGAAAAGATTGATAGATGTTGTTAATTGGAGTTTTTACGAAATGAATCAAATTTGATTATTAATTTGGAAAAAAAATCTGTCTTCTTTTTATAAAATTCTATTCTTTTCTTTCTGAAATATTGATCACGGTCATTTCTATAAGACTGTATATACTCTTTTGGCATATTCTGTAAAAATTTTTCAACATAGGTTCTTTTTTTGTAATTAAACATTAGAGTGCTTTTCATAAAATGAGCTGTTTTAGTTGCTTCAAAATACCGGAAAACTCCCAGAATAATATCTTCTTTGATTTTTTCAAAAGTAAACTTTTTTGATGCTTCAAGCAAAAATTCATAATCCATTGTATAATGATTTGATACGTTAAAGCCTTTAACAGATTCTTGTACCTCTCTCTGGTAATAGTAACCAACTGGATTTACACAAAATGCTTCTGGTTGCCAGTGCCTGAGTATTTCTTCATGTTTTGTTTTTGCATCATTAATCCAGAAATTATCTGTTTCATTGATAACTTTTATTTTACCTACAACGAATTTTGCACCATTCAGAAAATAAGGAATTACAGAACTGAATGCACCTGGATTAATATAATCATCCGCATTGAGATACACAATCACCTGACCGGTTGAAATCTTAAATCCTTTATTCATCGCATCAGATTGTCCTTTATCTGGTTCGGAAATCCACTTTAAATGCTTGTATTTTTTTAATATTTCAATTGTACCATCCGTAGATCCACCATCAACTATAATGTGTTCATAATTCGTATAATCCTGTTTTAATACACTTTGGATAGCATCCTCTATATAAGTGACATTATTTAGAACTGCTGTAATAACTGAGATTTTATAATGTTTATTCATT
>CAZYEM010000272.1:0-5365 GCA_964646395.1 uncultured Bacteroides sp. | reverse complement strand
GTGACCCCCTGCTTGTAAGGCAGGTGCTCTAAACCAACTGAGCTAAACTCCCTTTATTTAAATTATAAGTGCAAAATTAGTGTTTTTTTTGATTCTACCAAAAAAAATGTAAAATTTTCTTTTAAAATCTAAAAAATTCTTGTAGGTTTGTACTTTAATCGTAAAGAAGCAAGTGAATAATACTCAAATTTTTTATAAACTATTAGTAGCTATTATTTTAATAATAGTAATATCATCGTGCAATTCAGCCCGAAAAGTCCCTAATAATGCTTATTTATTAAAAAAAAATAAAATTATAGTTAATGAGTCAAATCTAAGTTATGAGAAAATAAATGGATTAATAAAGCAAAAGCCTAATAAAAAATTTCTTGGGATAAAATTTAAATTAGGTTTTTATAATTTAGCAAGACATAAAAATCCAAAAGGCTTTAGTAGATTTTTAATAAGAATTGGCGAACCTCCAATAATTCTTGATACAAATCATACAAATAATACGCTCAAATTAATGAATTTATACTTAGATAATCATGGGTATTTTAATTCTAAAGTTGAAAAACAAATTTATTACAGAAAGAAAAAAGCAATTGTAAAATACACACTTACAGCAACAAAACCCTATAAGATTAATAATATTTTTTATTTGATTGATGATGAAATCTTAAAAAATGAAATTTACTCAAAATTAAGCAATTCATTTATACAAAAAGGTGATAACTACGATATTGACAAATTTGAAAAAGAAAGAGAACGGATAGCTACTAATCTAAAAAATCAAGGTTATTATGCCTTTAACCGCGACTATATATTATTTAATGTTGATAGTACATTAAACAATAATACGATGAACGTTACAATGTTAGTTAAAAATCAAATAGATAAAGCTAATAGTAATAAGGATAGCACGTTTTATCTTTCGCATAAAAAATATAAAATAAAAAAAATATTTATTTATCCTGATTTTAATCCTTTAATATCCGATACTTTAATAAAAGATACTGCAATTTTAGAAATACCTCAATACAAAAAGGAATCGTTTAGAAATCAGTATTTTTTCATTTATAATAATGAAATCAAAATTAAACCACGAACTTTTTCGCAATCAATATTTATTAATTCTAATGATTATTTTAATCTGAAAGATGCTGAACAAACATACAACCGTCTTTCTGAATTAAAAAATTTCAGATTTATAAATATAAGTTTTGATGAATTAACTGCAGATTCTATTGATTTAATAAACAATGAAAGATCATTAGATTGCAGAATAGAACTCTCTAAAAACAAGGTAAATTCACTTTCAACTGAAATTGAAGGAAGCAATTCTTCTGGGTATTTTGGTGTTGCCGGAAATTTAATTTTTCAAAATAGAAATTTATTTAAAGGGGCAGAAATATTTAATATTAAGCTAAGAGGTGTTTTGGAAAATCAAAATATAATAAGCAATGTATCAACACCAGATATTCCTTTATTTAATACTTTTGAAACTGGTGTAGATGCAAATTTAGAAATACCAAAATTTTTAATTCCTATCAGGCAGGAATATTTTCCAAAGTATTTTAAGCCTAAAACGACAATAACTATTGGATATAATTATCAGAATCGTCCGGATTTCAAACGTACAATTACAAATTTTTCTTTTGGTTATAATTGGCGACAAACAAAAAATATTCAGCATATTTTTGTTCCCTTTGGTATAAATTCAGTTAAAATATATCCCGATTCAATTTTCAAAGCGTCCATAGATGCTATTTCAGACAAGAGACTTAAATATCAATATACTGATCACTTTATACTTAGCTTAAATTATAGCTTTATCTATACAAATCAGGAAATTAATAAAAAAGCGAATTTTAGTTTTCTAAGGGTTAATTTTGAATCTGCAGGAAATACGCTTAATTTGTACAAGAAAATATTTGATAATCAGAGAAATGCTGATGGTGATTATGAAATATTCAATCTTATTTACTCTCAGTATATGCGAATTGATTTTGATTTCAGAAGGTATCTTTATTTGAAATCAAATAATATATTAGTATTCAGAACTGCAATAGGTTGGGGTTTGCCTTTTGGAAATTCAAAGCAGCTTCCCTATGAAAAGAGCTTTATTGCTGGAGGAGCAAATGACATAAGAGCCTGGCGCCTAAGATCTTTGGGGCCAGGATCTTATACAGATTCCAAATTAGATAATTTTGACAGAGTGGGAGATATTTCTATTGAGATAAATGTTGAACACAGATTTCCGATTTATAAATTCTTGAATGGTGCTTTTTTTGTTGATGCAGGAAATATCTGGCTAAATAAGCCTAATACACAATTTCCGGGTGGTGAATTTCTATTAAATAAATTTGCAGATCAGATAGCAATTGGTGCTGGTTTTGGTGCTCGTATTGACTTTAATTTTTTTATTATTCGAATAGATGCCGCCATTCCTTTTAAAGATCCATCCCGTTCAAAAGAAAGAGAATGGGTTATTGCAAATTCAAGTTTTAGAGATTTTGTAATCCATTTTGGTATCGGATATTCATTTTAATCAAAAAGCCCGCTTTTAGAGCGGGCTTTTTATTATTCAATGTGAATCTCTTCCGACTGAAGTATTTCCTTTGTATTATCGTCATATACAAATGCGATTATTGAACATTGTTTCACATTGTATTTCCATGCTGAAGTTGCCTTAAGCGAAAATTGGAAATCCTGAGATAATTCTGAATCTATCAGATTGTAAGAATTGCCATTAGTTAAACTGCTACCCCAATCACCATTTACCGATGCTCTAAGCATGTGACGATGAGTGTAGTTAGGAATTGTGATTGAACCATCTATCTGAGGCGCAACAATGCTATCTTCGGCAATAACAATTTGAAGTCTTAATTTCTTCTTGATTGATTTAAGAAATTTTGCTGTAACTTTACCTGTAACATTTGTATCAGCAACATTATAGGTTTTTGATATTTTAAGTTCAACTTCTGGTACTTCAGCCAATGCTTTTCCTACATTTCCAGCCCAATCGCCAGATGAAGCTATATGGTTTCCAGGAAAACCTTTTCTATTAATCAATCCGTTTGGATAAGTTAAAAATCCAAAAAAGGTATTCCAAGCATCACCAGCTGTTGTTCTGAAATCTTCGGGTAAGGTTGGTGGTGCCGGTTTTGCAAAAAATCCTGCATGTACAGCCAAAATGATAACCTTATCTTTGTATAAATCCTTAATATCTTTTGCAATAACAGCCGCTGAAGGACAATTTGGACATTTATGTCCGGTGTAATCTTCTATCAATACTTTTTTCCCATTCCATTCTTTTGCAGGAATAGCTGAAGTATATGGTTCTTCCATTTTATCACATGAAGCAATTATAAAAGTGAAAAGAATCATTATTATAAAATATATTTTTTTCATTTTTGAAATCTATAAAATTAAAAACTACTAGTTATGGTAATACTAAATCCGTTTGAAGCTGGTACTTGTCGGCAAACACCTCCAACACAAAGGATTCCTTCACGTTGTTTGCCATAAGACAGCTGGATACGACTTGAATTTTTATTATAAGCCAACCCAAAATTATAATAATGAATCCTTTTATTATCATCATCATTACCATAATTATATTGATCCATCAAAGAAAAAAACCAATGTGGAGCTATCGAATATTCTAACATCCCCATAACCCAATTTTTCTTTTCACCTTCAGCTGGATCTTCACTATTATTAAGGTCACCTTTTGTAATTGAATGCTGAGCTTCCAATCGTATTGACTTTAAAGCTGTAATTTTATAGGTAATATCAGCAATAATTATATTTGCATAAACTGTTCCGGGATGTCCTTCTATAACTTCTTTATTATAAGTGAGATTTATATAAGAAAGAGAACCTTTAAGTTTAGCATTGATTTTCTTTGTAATTTCAACATTTAAATCCTGAAAATACAACTCATTTCCAAAATTTAAAAATCCTGATTTATAACCGAATGTACCACCAGGATAATCATTTACTAAATTTAATCCGGAAGTATCTTTTTCAATAGACGTTGCTCTGGAAAAATCAACTTTAATTTCAGCTCCATATTTTCCTCCTAACATAGTATTTTTAGGAATAGTGTAACCAATTCCAGCCTGAATTCCCATTTCTCCATTAGGTTGAGTGGCATAGGGAAACATAGCAGATAAGCTATAAGCATGTTGTTTGGTCATTGCTGGCAAATAATTTATGTTTAGCATATTACCCGTTTCTGTTCTTTTCGATTTAAATGCCATATTATCAATTCTTTTAGCTGACAACATAATTCCCAATCCTCTTTTAGAATAAGAAGCTGATACCATTAATGCTTCACCATGACGGTAAATAAAATTGTTTTGTGAATTGGGATCATTTGACTTGTATGCATATTCAGCATTTAAACTAACTTTCCCTCTTGTTAGGTTTATTCTTCCTGCTACAGCAGCAACGTTTTCAGGTAAATTATATTTTTTTGTAACATCAAATAATATTTCCTCATCTGCTTGATATTTGCTTACAGCACCAATACCTAACGTTAATCTTGTTTTATTTTCAGAAAGAGATGAGAATAAATCATTCAGTGAAAATTCAGCATCACCTCCCCTAACAATTCCTTCCCCTTGATCCCAAAAAAAACGTTGTGTACCAATAATCGCCTTAATTACAACACCTTGAAAAGGATTGTATTTAACACGAACTCCATCCATTGCATTATCATAACCAAGATTTCTTTCTTCATACGCTCTGAAAATAAGCCCATTGCCAAATTGTTCGTAAAAATTACCTACTGTAATTTCGAATTCATCTGCTGTATAGGTAGCAAAACGATAAGCAATTCCACTTCCTTTATATCGATTGTCAAAACCTAACATTGGATTGCGGTAACTCTCGTACCTCAATCCGGTTGTAAATTTCCCGTTAGTATATATAATATTTGCAAAAGCATTCATCAGCAATTGTTCGGGAACTTCAGGTGCTCCAATCGTACTGTCTTTCTGATAGTATTGAGCATCCAATTGAAAATTACCAGTAATACTTCCATTATTTAAAAAGTTTTGAGAAAAAACTACAGAAGGAAGTAAAATGGGTAAAAATGATAATATGAAAAGTAATTGTCTCTTTTTCATTTTGTTATTTTATAAATAAAGGAAAAAATTATTTATTTGTTGAGATATCTTCTCCTCTGTTCAATTTACGCACTAATTCTATAAGCTCGAGTTCACTACCTTCTGAAAAAGAAGTATGTTGCCACACAATTTCTCCTTTTCCATTAAGTAAAAAAGTATGTGGAATCTGATTGACATTCATTGCTCTTTTAAATTCACTATTTACGTCGAGTAATATTTCATATCCCCAGTTATTTCCATCAGCAGTT
>CAZYEM010000271.1:0-5394 GCA_964646395.1 uncultured Bacteroides sp. | reverse complement strand
GTGAAGCAATATTTGTTAATTCTGTTATTGAAATAATAACTGAAATTTGTGTAATTCGTTTAATTCGATGATAATAAACATTTATTTGCGGATTT
This sequence comes from uncultured Bacteroides sp., assembly GCA_964646395.1. Lineage (GTDB taxonomy): Bacteria > Bacteroidota > Bacteroidia > Bacteroidales > JACABE01 > JACABE01. The sequence goes on along the minus strand of CAZYEM010000271.1, from coordinate 5,299 downwards.
AAGGTAATAAAAGATTTGTAATTATGGAGTTACCTGCTCACATTAATTAAGCGGTTAGTTTATAGTTATCGGTTTTTGTTGTTTATACTGTCCGGGTTGATAATATTTCATTACCAAATTTTACAATCTCATACACTAAGGGAGTTTATAAATTGAATTCATTTTCCCTGAAAGGATTTGGCTTTTCCGGCTTTCTTTTAACTTTATTAAGCCTATCGGTGTTTTCTTCGGTTAATTCTTTTACGCTAAGTTATGCTAAACGGTATAAATTGTGAACTAAAGGTGCATGATTCTGGATTTTAGTTACTTATAAATATTATTTATAATGATTAATCCTTTGTTTCAATACTCTTTTAAAAATTATAAGTTGCAGGTATTGTGAGCTTTGACAAAGTTACAGTTGCTTGTATAATGCTTAGATAATCAATTTATTAAATTTTCGTTTGAAAAACTTTGCCAAAGTTTAACGAACTATAGATTCTTTCCTGAGAGATTTTTATTTAATTTTACACCCTTATAAAATCCATTTTATATATATTTGCAGCACACACAATTAAAATTCCGGACTATGAAAAAACCGATACTTTTCTTTTTATCAGTTTTAATATTTTGTATCACAACGTTTACATCAATTTCTCAGAATAATAATATTAAAAATGAGGTTGTTGCTAATCGCGAAAGGCTTTCTCTTGATAAGGGCTGGAGATTTTATTTGGGTGATATTCCTTTTCCTGAAATTAAAGGGCATGGGATTTCATATACCAATGCAAAGGCCGGAAGGGCATGGGGAGCAGCATCTCCCGATTATGATGATACCGATTGGCGAATACTCGATTTGCCTCACGATTGGGCTGTTGAATCTCCTTTCGATCAGAATGCCAACCTTTCGCAAGGGTATCGTCAACGCGGAATAGGTTGGTACAGACGTAATTTTAAAATAGATACTTCGGAGAGAGGTAAACATTTTGAGCTTCAGTTCGATGGAGTTGCAACTCATTGTACGGTATGGTTTAATGGTACGGTTGTTCATCGCAACTGGTGCGGCTATACTTCTTTTTATATCGACATAACACCTATGCTGAAGTATGGTGATGAAATTAACAACATAGCCATCCGTGTAGACGCGGATGCTCAGGAAGGCTGGTGGTATGAAGGTGCCGGTATTTACAGACATACCTGGCTTGTTAAACGAAAGGCAGTTCATATTGTTACTGACGGCGTTTATGCGTTGCCGGTTAAAAAGAGTACTGATTTATGGCAGATTCCGGCTGAAATTACCATCGAAAATTCGGGGAAATCAATTGAAGCTGTCGAAGTTGAAATGAGTCTGATGGATAATACCGGAAAAACAGTGGTTAATGCCAGAACCGATGCCCTTATAAATCCATTGGATCAAACGATGGCAAATGTTTTGCTTACTGTTTCAAATCCTGATTTATGGTCGGTTGAAAATCCTGTATTGTATCAGTTAAAAACCATTATTAAGAAGAATAATAGCATTTATGATGAAGTTTATACCAATTGTGGTTTCCGTAGTTTTCGGTTTTCTGCCGATTCTGGTTTCTTTTTTAATGATAAGCCCTTAAAATTACAAGGAGTTTGCAATCATCAGGATGCTGCGGGTGTTGGCGTTGCTGTTCCCAATTCTATATGGGATTTCCGATTGCGGAAGTTAAAGGAAATGGGTGCCAATGCTTATCGTTGTGCACACAATCCTCCTTCGGCCGAATTTCTGGATGCCTGCGATCGCATAGGAATACTTGTGATGGACGAAAACCGTATCTTCAACTCAACACCTGAATACATCCGTCAGCTGCAATGGATGATACGCCGCGACAGAAATCACCCCAGTATTATACTTTGGTCCGTATTTAATGAAGAACCCATGCAGGGAAGCGAAATCGGTTACGAAATGGTTAGACGCATGCGAAGTGAAGTGAGGAAATTAGATAAAACCCGTGCAGTTACAGCAGCTATGAACGGCGGTTTGTTCAGCGAAATCAATGTTTCGCAGGCTGCCGATGTGGTTGGCTTTAATTATCAGATGTATGATTACGACCGTTTTCATAAAGCAAATCCATTGCTTCCGATGACCAGCTCAGAAGATGTATCAGGGCTTATGGTTCGTGGTGAATATGTTACCAATCCCGATAAACACATTCTGGATTCTTATGATACGCAGCATCCCGACTGGGGATGCACGCATCGTAAGGGTTGGAAGGAAATATCGTCAAGACCCTATCTGGCCGGTTGCTTTATATGGACTGGCTTCGATTACCGTGGCGAACCAACCCCTTATTCGTGGCCTACTGCAGGTTCTAATTTTGGCATTATGGATCAGTGCGGTTTTCCTAAATCAGCATTTTATCTTCATCAGGCTCAATGGTTAAATGCTGATAATAAAGCGGTATTACATCTGATTCCCCATTGGAACTGGCCGATGGATTCTATTGGCAAATCCATTAAAGTAATGGCTTTTAGCAATGCAGAAACTGTAAAACTTTTACTTAACGGAAAATTAATTTCCGAAAAACGGGTAGATAAATACGAAATGCTTACATGGAATGTTCCCTATCAGCCTGGCGAATTAGAAGCAATTGGATATAAAGATGGTAAAGAAATAGCACGTTTTAAAGTAGAAACCACAGGCGATGCTGTTGGTATTCAGTTAATTCCAGATCGTCAGGCAATGGATGGTGATGGCTGGGATGCTATGCCGATTACGGTTGAGGTAGTTGATGCAAAAGGCAGGCAAGTGCCTACTGCAAATTTACCAATCGAATTTGAAATAAGTGAATCAGGACGTATTATAGGGTTAGCCAATGGGGATCCTAATTCGCACGAAGCTGAAAAGGGAAATAAAAGAAGTCTTTTCAACGGATTAGCACAGCTTACTGTTCAGACAACGGACGATAGCAAAACCCCGATTGTGTTAACAACCACATCACCGGGTTTAAAACCGGCTACACTTACTATTGAAGTTAAAACAAAAAATGCACTTCCTTTTGTATCTGTTTTGCAACCGACTCTAATTATTGAGAAGTGGAAAGTTTCTCCCAAAAGTGTAAATCGTCCCGACCCAACTCGCCTAATCTCAGATAATGATATGAATACCTGGACAACAGTAAAAGCCGGCGAGTTACAGGAATTTACCAAATCAGGGTATGTAGTTTTCCGTTCATCGTTTAATCCTTACAAAGGGATGCAAAAAAACGGTACTGTTTTAGAATTCAAGGATATTAGCGGAAAAGCAGAAGTGTGGATTGATAACCAGCTGATAGCATCTAAAACAGTAGCTGAAGTCAGTACGCTGATTGTAAAGATAGCTGCTGGTGAAAACACGCGTGTTATAAATGTTCTGATAGAATCTGAAAAAGGCAGGAAAGCCGGCTTGGGTGGAATAGTAACTGCAAAGGAAATTGAATAAGCTTTTTGCTGCTCGGTCGTTCGGTTTCCTTTGTCAGCATAAATTAGCTATATGTTATAAACAAAAATCTGTGTTTTTTATTGTAAACTACATTTTATTCCAAAATAGTTTATAATTCAGTAAAATTTTATCTCGTTATCATATACCCAATTCTATTTTCTGGTGGAATTATTTGCCATGTTAATCCTGAAAGGACTTTAAAAGTTAATAACTATGCAAATCTTCTAACTGAATACTATAAGCTTCAAAATTTTTTTTATGTTTTTTTGATACTTCCGAAATTATCGGAGTCGAATCATAGAGCTTAACATATTTTATTTTTCTTAAATCGGCAAGTAGTTCCTTCGTTGAAAAAGATTTAAAAAGATCTTTCCCCTCATTACCTGACTTATATGCGACATAAGTGTCAACGTAAGAAAACGAAAAAATATACTGCCTTTATTTGTGTAATTGTTGTGAGCTCTTAATCTGTTTCCATCAGTTTCATTTTTAGTCATGTTGAATATTTTTCTACCTTATCTTTATTTCTGTAATAGGACAACATCTGAATGTTATCAATTTGCTTTTTACTATTGGAAATCATTAAGTAACATCCCAGATTCATAAAATATTGATTAATTGATTCTATATTCCTTTGAATTTTTTTAGAATTAACATCGTATTTAAAATAAGCCTGATATTTATCAGGAATTGTTGTTTGAATATATTAATCAGCATCTTGTTCTGATTTAAAAATCTGATTATATATAAAAGTTTAAGGTTTATTCAGGAAAAAAGGCAGGGATTTTTATTAGTCCCATAAAAATTATTCAGGTATTATTTTGTTATCAAAGTCATTATAGGTCTGAAACCGATAAAAGGGGATGCTGATTTATAATCCTGAGTTGATTCCACTCTTACATCATAGCCGGTATCGTTCCAGCTGCCTCCCATGGCTGTGCCTTTCTCCGAAATCATTTCGGCAACATTGCCACACATATTGTAAATTTCATACTGATTGGCTATATATGACTTTACAGGTGCAGTAATATCAGCACCTTTTCCTATACTCATATTTGTTTCTACAATCTCATATTTTCCGGACTTAGGATTTAAATGAATATTTTCTGAGTTTAGATTCCTGAAATTACAATAGTAAATTTCACCCAATAACCTTGGACTTCTCCAGGCATATTCTGTTTTATTGTCTCCTCTGGCTGCCCTGATCCATTGCTGTTTCGTTGGTAAAGAAAATTCGTAATAGATACCGTTGTTTTTATTGTTACGGTTAAACTTCTCAGTAAACCATTGGCAGTAAAGCATAGCTGCTTCATAAGAAATATTTACAACCGGATATTTGGTATAGGCAGGATGACTGCTGTAATAGTCAACTAAGGGTTGGTTATTGTATGAATTTAATATTTTAGACCATTGTGTTGAATCAATCTGAGCATATTTCAGTTTATCGGTTTCATCGTTTTTTCTTAACGAATCCAGAAACTCACGATATTGTTCGTTGCTTACTTCAAATTTGGAAATAAAGAAAGCATTTACTTCGAATTCCTGTTTTTCGAAACGGGCTTTGCCTTGCGGAATAAAGGAAAAATCTTTTAGCTTTTTAACATTCAATGGTTTTGCAGCTTTCTCCTGAGCAAATAAGTTGAAACTTATTGCAATAATAAGTATAGTTAATAAATTGATTTTCCGCATATGTAAGTTTTTTTCTTTGAGAAACGCTATAGTATTCTTAAATATTGTAAAGCAATATGATGTTTCTGTTTGATTCAGTTTATTTTCTTCCTATTCCGGTCATTCTGTCGCCCAGAATACCAAAATACCTGGTGAGGAAATAGTTGGGATATTGCATTAATAGCTTGGCTGTATTTTCAATAA
>CAZYEM010000270.1:0-5412 GCA_964646395.1 uncultured Bacteroides sp. | reverse complement strand
TTAAAAGTTAAGTTTAACCTAATCAAAAACTTAAAATTAATAGAGCAAAGCGAATATTTTGACACTGATTATTATCTGAAAAACAACCCTGATGTAAAAGAATCTAAAAAAACAGCAGCCAAGCACTATTTACTTTACGGAGGGTTCGAAGGACGTTGGCCATCAGAAAAATTTGATTCCGCTTTTTACCTTGAGCAAAACCCCGATGTAATTATATCAGGGATGAATCCGCTTGAGCATTATTTACTTTATGGCAGAAAAGAGGGGCGTTCTGTATTGTCAATCAAAAATTAATTTGCTGAGCAAAAAATGAAAAATAAAATCTACGTTTCCCAGCCTGCACTACCACCTCTAGAGGAGTTTATTCCATATCTAAGAAAAATATGGGGGAGTAAAATCCTGACCAATAATGGGGCATATCACCAGCAATTAGAGTTGGAGCTGTGCAAATATCTTGGCGTAAAGTTTATCTCGCTCTTTTGCAACGGAACGATGGCCTTAATTACTGCGTTGAAAGCATTGAACCTTAAAGGAGAAATAATTACTTCACCATACAGTTTTGTTGGAACTTCACACGCTTTATTGTGGGGCGACTTACAGCCTGTTTTTGTAGATATTGAACCTGATTTCTATACCCTTGACCCTGAAAAAATTGAGGATGCAATTACTCCACTCACATCAGCTATACTGCCTGTACATGTCTACGGAAATCCATGTAAGGTCAAGGAAATTCAGAAAGTTGCTGATAAACACGGTTTAAAAGTAATATATGATGCCTGCCACACTTTTGGAGTTAAAGCAGATAGCATCCCGCTTCTTAATTTTGGTGATTTGTCGGTTATGAGTTTTCATGCTACCAAGGTTTTTACAACCTTCGAGGGTGGGGCAATTATCTGTAACGATGAGGACATGAAAAGGCAGATTGACAGGATGAAGAATTTTGGTTTTGTAAACCAAACTTCTGTTATTGCTACCGGAATTAATGCCAAAATGAATGAACTGCAGGCAGCTATGGGTTTGCTGCAATTACAAAAAATTGATACAGCTATTTTTAAACGAAAGCTTATTGCAGAACTTTATCGCAAAAAATTAAGGTTAGTTCAAGGCATTCGTTTCCTTGATGATATGCCAGATACATCGCATTGCTATTCGTACTTTCCGATTTTTGTTAATAAAGAAAAGTATGGCATTTCCAGAGATGAGTTATTTGAGAAACTTAAGACTTTTAATATCTATTGCCGCAGGTATTTTTACCCATTAATTAGTCAACTTCCAATGTATCGTGACTTGGAATCTGCGCAACCAGAGAATTTACCCGTTGCTGAAAAAACGACACAAGAAGTAATTTGTTTACCCATATATCCGGATTTACAATTTGAGGATATCATAAGGATTTCCGAAATTGTTCATCAAAGTAAAACTGTTTGATAATTATTGAAATTTAAACAAATTTTTAGTCTAAGAGATGAAATTAGCGATCATGCAACCATATTTTTTTCCCTACCTTGGGTATTTTCAACTGATAAATTCTGTTGATAAATTTATTTTATACGAAAATCTCAGCTTTAGAAAAGAGAGTTGGATGACTAGAAATAGAATTTTGGCAGTCAAGGCAAATCCACTTTTCATTCATGTCCCTATAAAATCAAAGAGTTCTTACAAAAAAATATCAGAAATTAAAATAGTTGATAATGAAAAATGGAAAGAAACGCTAAAAAAAAATATTTACTTCAATTATAAAAACAGCAAATATTATAACGGTATTTTCCCGTCTCTAGAAAAAATTATCGACACAAAAACGGATAGTCTGCACACCTTTAACAGTACAGCAATTTGTAATTTAGCTAAATTATTAGGTATTGATACAAAAATTGATTTTGTAAACAGTCAATATTTAAAGTTAGAAAATGATCTCAAATTAAAATTTGAGATTAATGACATAGATAATCCATTTCAAACTCTAAAAAGAAAAACTGAGCGAATTATATTAATTGCCAAACAAGAAAATGCCAATGTATATATCAATCCAATTGGAGGAACAACATTATATAGCAAAACAGAATTTGCTCAATGTAGCATTGATTTATTTTTTTTACAAACCAAGGATTATTTTTACAGACAGTCTTCTCGCGTTTTCTTTCGTGATTTATCTATCATTGATGTATTGCTTAATTGTGGAATTGATAATACAAAAGACCTTTTAAATCAATTTGATTTGATATAAAATGAGCTTTAATATTTTAAAAGGTTTTAATGCAATAAAAAATGACTATATTAAGTATTACAAAAATTACACCTTTGATTGCCCTATTGTAATGACAACCGAAACATGTGAAATAATGAGACTGCTAGGAAAAATACTCTGGAAAGCAATCTTTCACATGAATCAAAACTACTTGAATTACAATAATTTAATACCACGAAATGAATCAGAATTGAAGGTTTTGGAAATTTGTAATAAGTACCCGCATAAAGTTGGGGCATTCAGAACAGATTTTATAATAGATCGATGTAACAATATCAGGATTATTGAAATAAATGCCGGACAGCCATTAAATGGATATTTTACTACTGGTTTTTTTAGGGAAATTGCATTTGAACAGGCAAAAAACCTGGGAATAAATAATATCATTGATTATTACTCCAATTTTTTTAATTACCTTGAAAAGTATATAGGAGATGCAAACCACATAACTGTGATTTATGGTAAAGAAAAGCCATCCGAAATTACAATTTATCCAGCAATTTTTAATAATGCTGGTATTCAATGTTATCTTATTCCAGTCGAAAAATTGAATCAGAATTTAAAGTTACTAGAAAATGCTTGGGTTATTATTGAATTATTGTTTGATGAAATATTGGCATTACCTCTAGAATTAATTGAATTGTTGATGACATCAAACCCACATAACGCATTAAATACATACTTGAATGCCGGGAATAAGCGGTTTTTTTATGTGTTAAATCAACCAGAAAATAAAAAAAAAATTCTAAATCAGGAGGAAATAGAACTTTTAAGGAAATTTGTTATTCCAACATTTATTTATGGAAGAGACAACAGGAATTGGATGAATGCATATAACAATAAAAATCAATATATCATAAAACACTATGGTAAAGGAAGGGGTGAAGACGTTTATGCAGGTTGCCTTACTAATTCTAGCAAATGGAAAGATCTTTTTGAATCTGGGATCATCGAAAATATGGTCCTTCAACCATTTATTAAACAAAATAAATTTAACGGGACGATTGGTGACGAAAAAAGGAATGATTTTATTACCGGTACACTCCTGTATTTTAACGAAGAGTTTTTTGGGCCTGGTTTATATCGAACGCACACCAGCCCGGTCACTTCAGATTCTGGCGATTTCAGGAAGATAGCGCCGTTGGTTGCAAAAGCTGAAATTAATATGAATGGAATACACTATTTATGAGAATTCATTTTATTTCAATTGGAGGAGTTGCCATGCATAACCTCGCTATTGCATTGCATTTAAACGGTAATCAAATCAGTGGTTCCGATGATGGTATTTTCGAACCTTCTTATTCGCGATTAAAAAAATATGGCTTACTACCCGACGCTTTTGGCTGGTTCCCGGAAAAAATAACTGAAGAAATTGATGAAATAATAGTTGGAATGCACGCCCTGCATGATAATCCTGAACTTAAGGAGGCGCAAATAAAACAGATCCCTATTTACTCATATCCAGAATTTTTATATGAATATTCAAAGGATAAAATTCGTATTGTAATTGCTGGAAGTCACGGTAAGACAACCATTACTTCGATGATTATTCACGTTTTGAAACATGCTGGAATAGATGCTGATTTTATTGTTGGGGCACCTTCTGAAGGTTTTGATTTGCTGGTAAAACTTAATAAATTTGCTAAATATATAATATTCGAAGGAGATGAGTACCCCTCCTCGCCGATGGATCAAAGATCCAAGTTTCTACATTATCATCCACATATTGCTGTAATCAGCGGAATATCGTGGGATCATGCAGATAAATATCCAACTTTTGAAAATTATCTTAAGCAATTTAGACTTTTTTTGCAAAGTATTGAACCATTGGGCTGCCTTATTTATTATCATAATGATGATGAGATAAAAAAAATTGTTGAAGATTTGATTATCAGAAAAAACCCTTATAAAGCTCATCCACATAAAATTGAAAATGGAATTACCAATATATACAGGGATAATAAAAACAGTATTAAGCTCAATATTTTTGGTTTACACAATATGGCAAACCTTAATGCAGCAAGAATGGTATGTAAAGAATTAGGTGTTATTGATGATGTTTTTTATAAGGCTATATCTTGTTATAAAAGTGTATCACGCAGGCTTGAACTTTTAGAAGCTAAAGAAAATTCATTTATTTATAGGGACTTTGCTCACTCACCTTCAAAACTAAAAGCTGCAGTCACTGCCCTTCGCATTCAATATCCCGAACATCGCTTAATTATCTGTTATGAATTGCATTCAGACAGTAGTATGAGTGAGACTTTTATTGACCAGTATAGTGGCACACTTGATCAGGCAGATGATGCAATAGTTTTTTACAATCCTAATGCTGCTATGTATAAAAAAATACCATTAATGACTTATAATAGTATAAAGCAAGGATTTTCAAGGGACGATATTCAACTATTTTCTGACCATGAGGAGATGCTTACTTATTTGAGGAAATTAAAGAAAAAAAATCATGTCTTTGCTTTTCTAACTTCAGGAAGGTTTGGGTATGTTGATTATAAGACTATTACGCTTAATTTTTTATCATCATAAAAATAAATCAAATCGTGAAGGAACTACTTAATACGTATTCATAATGACAATCAGTAATATCCTATTTGAAATGTCTAAATTGACTAAGGAAAGAAATCTAAAATACCCTTTCCTAAAGGAACCAATACCTATAACGCAGCAAAGTTGGTCTGATGATGTGCAACCATTGCTAAGCATTTCATCTGCAACGTATATGCATGAAAGCTTCATACGCAATACTATCGAAGGTTTTTTAATACAACAAACGAATTTTAAAATTGAAATACTGATACATGATGATGCTTCAACTGATCAAACTGTAGCTATCATAAGAGAATATGAAATTAAATATCCAGGATTAATAAAACCTACTTACCAAATTGAAAACCAGTATAGTAAAAAACATAAAACATCTAATTATATTAAACCACCCAGAAGAATTGGTAAATACATCGCATTTTGCGAAGGCGACGATTATTGGACAAATCCTCTAAAATTGCAAAAACAGGTAGATTTTTTAGAAGCGAATGAAGATTTTGCGATATGCCATCATAATATGAAAACTATTTATGAACAAAATATTAAAGATTCTCATTTGTCAAATTCTCCAAACCAGAAAGAAATTACTACTATTGAAGATCTTG
>CAZYEM010000269.1:0-5424 GCA_964646395.1 uncultured Bacteroides sp. | reverse complement strand
ACGGGTAAAAGCAACACCAGTTGCAGAAGTATCACCCATATTTCCAAAAACCATAGCCTGAACATTAACAGCTGTACCCCATTCATCAGGAATACCTTCTATACGGCGATAAGAAACTGCTTTTTTACCATTCCAGCTTTTAAAAACGGCTTTAATACCACCAAACAATTGAGCTTCGGCATCATCAGGGAATTCTTGTCCCAATGATTTTTTTACAGCTTTTTTAAATTCTTCTGCTAAGAATTGTAAGTCATCAGCTGATAAATCAGTATCAGATTGGTATCCTTTACTATGTTTATAAGCATCAAGCATTTCATCCAGTAATTTACGGATACCTTTACCATCAGCAGGTTCCATACCTTCTGCTTTTTCCATAACTACGTCGGCATACATCATTATTAAACGACGGTATGAATCCCAAACGAAACGAGGATTATTGGTTTTTTTCAATAAAGCAGGAATTGTTTTTGAACTTAAACCTATGTTTAAAACAGTGTCCATCATACCAGGCATTGAACTGCGGGCACCTGAACGGCAAGATAAAAGTAATGGATTTTCGGTATCACCATATTTCATACCCATTGCATCTTCTACTTTTTTCATTGAAGACCATACTTCTTCAGTTAATGAAGCCGGTAACTGGCAATTATTTTCGTAATATGCAGTACAACATTCCGTTGTGATTGTAAATCCTGCAGGTACCGGTAAACCTAATAAGCACATTTCTGCTAAGTTTGCACCTTTTCCACCCAATAAATTTTTCATGTCTGCTTTTCCATCGGCCAATTTATTGCCGAAATAATAGACATACTTTTGATTTTGTTCTTTAGACATTGAGATATCCTCCATTTATTTATAAATCGTTGATTTAATGTAATTTCATTTTTTCTAAAAGAAGTTGCAAATTTAAGTTTAATTCTCTAATAATCAAATATGCTTTGTTAATTTTTTATCAAATATTTTACTTTTGCACTCAAAATAATATATTAAATTCTTTGTAATATTCTAAATGATTGATATTTTTGTAAAAAAAAACAATGATAAAAGCACTGATATTTGATTGGGGTGATACAGTAATGAGAGATTATCCTGAATTAAAAACTCCGATGTTTACATGGGAGCATTTAGAATTAATACCTGACATTTTACCAGCACTTCAAATTCTTGAAAGCAAGTATATAATGGTAATTGCTACCAATGCGGGACAAAGTGACACTGATGCAATGATAAAAGCATTAGACCGGGTAAATGTCAGCAAATATTTTCATTACTTTTTTTCTTCAAAAGACTTAGGCTTTTCTAAACCGGATATCAGATTTTTTAATTCAATTGCAAAATCATTAAATCAGCAACCTGAAAATTGTTTGATGATTGGAAATATGTATGATAAAGATATAGTTGGAGCAAAAGATGCAGGAATGAAAACCATCCTTTTTGATGAGAAGAACACATGCTTACCATATCCTAAAGCAGATTTTACAATTAATTCTATGAAAAATATATTGAACTCAATAATTGCTATAGAAAAAAATAAATTCTCTGCTTCATTAGAATAAAGCCATTTTGAAGCAGATAATTGTCCCATAAAGGTTCATATTATTATAAAAAGTACAAAATAAGGGAAATTATCTTTTTTATAACTAACTGAATTTGTACCTATTGCATCTTTGGTATTATTATTGTTTCTTATAAATTGTTTAGAATTTTGTAAATAAGTACAAAAACGATGAAAGTTAAAGAAATTTTAACTATTTTTACAGAATAAATTTTTAATTTAAATGTTATGCCAAAAGTATTGATAGCAGAAGATTACATGTTTAATTACTTGTTATTACAACGTTTTTTAAAAAAACTAAACTATGAATTTGTTGTTTGCGATAATGGAGAAAAAGCATTGGAAGAATTGAAAAAACAAGATTTTGATATTGTTCTTATGGATATAGAAATGCCCGTAATGGATGGCATTGAAGCTGTTAGACATATCAGAGCTGACTTTACAGGTCAAAAGCAAGAAATTCCAATAATCGCATTAACCGGACATCATGAAGATGATTATTTTGGGAATTTAAATAGGGTTGGTTTTAACGATTGTTTAATGAAACCAATAGATTTGAATGTATTGGAAAACAAATTGAACCAATATATTAAAGTAATTGATTTAATTGTAAAAGAGAAAGAAGCAAAAAAGTTTAATGTTGATAAAGAATTGAAACTTGACTATTTATATGAGTTTGCAGATGGAGATAATACCTTTGTTCGTGAAATGATTGATCTTTTTGTTAAAAATGCACCTGATTTTATCGAAAATATGAAAGAAGGGTTTAAATTAAATGATTGGGAAAAACTTAGATATAATGCTCATAAATTTAGTCCGCAATTAGCTTTTTTTGGATTAAAAACAATAATCGAAGATGTTGATTCTATAGAAGAATACGCTGTTAAAAAAGTTTTTGCTGATTTAATTGAAGAGAAAATAATAAATATTGAAAAAAACTGCAAAATAGCTCTGGAAAAGCTATCTGATATTACAATTTAATAAACTGATACAATGAAAATTTTAGTATGCGACGACGAAGTATTAATGTTAAAAGCAATCGAGTTTAAACTTAAACGCGATGGTTATGATGTGATTGTTGCCACAAATGGTCGTGATGCATCTGATATTATCAAATCAGATCCAAATATAGAATTGGTTATTACCGATTTGCTGATGCCATTTTTTAATGGATTGGAATTGATTAATCTAATTAAAAATGAATTAAAAAGAAATTTACCAATAATGGTTTTATCTAAAATCGGACTAGAAGAAACCGTTTTAAAAGCATTTGAGTTGGGAGCTGACGATTACATGGTTAAACCATTTAGTGTTAATGAATTGACTATTAGAGCAAAAAAACTATTAATGAACAAATAGCATTTGTTTAATACGCTAATTGCTTATTTAAAATTGATTAAATATTAGATTTTATAATGAAAAGAAATTACTTAATCGTTTTATTTTTTTGTATTTTCCTGTTGCATTTAAGTTCTTTTGCACAAGACACTTTAAATATAGAAAAAAAATTTGAAATTGCACAGTCTTATGCTTTTGAAGGGCAAAGAGATACCGCCAGAATATTGCTTTATCAGATATTAGCTAAAAAGCCTGATTTTATTGATGCAAAATTATTAATTGCAAGAACTCATGCATGGGATAATGATTACGATTCGGCACGTTATATTTATCGTCAGGTCTTAATTAAAAAACCAGGATATAAAGAAGCTATCGAAGGATTAATTGATGTTGAAGTTTGGGATAAAAATCCGGATACAGCTATTTATTATTGCAATTATGGATTAAAATACAATCCAAAAGAAAAGGATTTTATAATTAGAAAAGCAAAGATTTATCTTGATAAAGGCAACACAGATGAGGCATACAAACAATTAATGATAGTTAAAGCTAAAGATTCGGCAAATGAGGAAGTTATAAAATTACTTGACGATGAAAGATTTATATTCCAAAATGATAAAATTCAAGGAGAATATACACATGAATGGTTTGATGAACCTTATAAACGCCGATGGTCATTGTATTCATTTTCATATCAAAACAAATCATCCTGGGGTACATTTGTTGGAAGAATTTACAGTGGAAACATTAAAATAACCTCAGATAGTTCGAACATTAATGATAATGGATTTCAGTTTGAGGCTGAAGCATATCCCAAACTGGATAATAAGCATTATTTATATTTAGGTTTTGGATTATCGCCTGATTACTTTTTCCCTAAAACAAGATTTGGTGCTGAAATTTACAGAAAGCTTAATAATCAGGCTGAAATATCACTTGGATTCAGACATTTGAACTTTGATAATAGTAATACGCCAATTAAAAAAGTTACTATTTATACAGCTTCCTATAGTAAATATATTAAAGATTTCTGGATTTCAGCCAGAGCTTATTATACAAATATGTCTGAAGTAACTTCCTGGACTTATGCCTTTCAGGGAAGAAAATATTTTAATAATCAGGAAACTTATGTATTTGCAGAATTAATTTTTGGCTCATCTGCTAGTGAACAAAGTTTTGTTGTAGATTATTCAGATCCAAGCAATCCAATTAAAGAAAATTATTTATTAACTAGCCAAAAATTCAGATTTGGCTTTCAAAAATTGATTTGGAAACGTTGGACGTTTTATGCTGCTTATAGTGTAGAAGATGCTGAATACAATCAAGATGCTAATCATTTGATTAATTCTATTGAATTTAGACTTGGTTATTATCTTCCTTATGGTAAATAATTTTTATTGTTTATTAACATTTTTTTGTTCGTAAGTATTGTTTTATTTTAACTATTCATAAACTTAACTTATTTATATTTGCTATATATAATTTTAATATTCATAAATTTGATACTAAATAGGAGTTTTAAGCTTAGATTCTCGCTAATAATTGCGTTTATCTTATTGTTTATTAGCTACCAGTATAGTGGTTTGAAATATTATTTGAAAGCAAATAATATAACTTACCGTGTTCAGATTTCTGCTGCATATCAAAATAAAGTTCCTATAGAATCACTATTAAAAAGATTTTCAATAGAAGATGCTATCAGAGAAGACTACCATAAAGGTTGGTATAAATATTCAATTGGAAATTTCCCTGATTATTATGATGCGAGAAGTTACAGAGATAAATTAATAGTTTCCAATAAAACCTACGGAGCATTTGTAGTTCTTATAAAAGATGACATTCGGATGGATGGTATGGATACTGTTCAGCCTCAAATAGCACCTACTTTACAAACTATACAAAAAGTTAGTTATAGAATTCAGATAAAAGCTTCAAACAATCAAATCCCCGTAGCTGATTTAAAAACACAATTAGCTATTGCTGAAGATATTACAGAAGAAAAGATAAATGATTGGTACAAATACACAATAGGTAATTTTGAAAGTTATGATGATGCTAAAAACTTATATCATAGAGTTATTAATATTGATAAAATAAATGATGCATTTATTGTAACCTATTATGGGGATAAAAGAGTTGGTTATCAAACAAAAGAGAAAAAACCAGTAATTTATAAAGAAGTAGTTTCAACATCAAAAATTGCACAAAAACCATTAGAAAAACCAACTCATAAACCAAGAATAATTCAGCAAAAAAGAATAGTTCAAGAAAAAAAA
Organism: uncultured Bacteroides sp.; assembly: GCA_964646395.1. Classification (GTDB taxonomy): domain Bacteria; phylum Bacteroidota; class Bacteroidia; order Bacteroidales; family JACABE01; genus JACABE01. The sequence goes on along the minus strand of CAZYEM010000269.1, from coordinate 255 downwards.
ATAATTGAAAAACAAAAACCTGTTGAGAAGGCAAAACCTATTGAAATTCCTAAAGAAGAACCAGTTGTTGAAATTGTTGAACCTTCGTCAGTTGATATAATTTTATATCATATAAATACAATTAAGTTAAAAGGAACAACAAAAAAACCATTATCTGTTGTATCAGACAATGAAACAGGAGAATATGAATCTCAAATACCTATTGAAAATGAGACCAAGCAACAAACTGAAACTTTTGAAAATCAAGAAACAGAC
>CAZYEM010000268.1:0-5426 GCA_964646395.1 uncultured Bacteroides sp. | reverse complement strand
CTCGTTTTTCTATTTGATTCATTTTTAAGATTTAAATTGTTTTTGGTTTAGAAACCTATTGTATCTTATTATTATTGTATTATAACAACTTTCTTCCAACTATTTTTTAATAAACATATTAACAGCAATAAGCATTAAAGCAATAGCAAATATTTTTTTCATTTTATCCGGTGAAACATTTAATGCTATTTTTGAACCAAAATATCCTCCAACAAAGAATGCAATTGCTATTATAGCCGCATATTTAAAATTCATCTGACCTGCTTTATAATAGTTCATAACAGCCATTAAACCAACTGGAGGCAACATAACTGCCAAACTAGTTCCTTGTGCCGATTGCATGGAAACTCCTAAAAAATAGACCATAGCGGGAATCATAATAACACCACCACCTAATCCGACCATACCACCAAATATTCCTGCAGACAAACCAATTGCCAATAAAATTAAAATTGTTCCAATATTCATTTCCATGTTTTATTAAAATTAAAAATCAAGACTTAATGAAAAATAAAAAACATAAGGTTTTATTACTCCATTTTCGACACCCCAAGCCCAATCAGCTCGCATAAAATATCCTAACAAACGACTTCTCAATCCAAAACCTAAACCACCTACAATCGGATCAATTTCCTTTTCCAATTTTATACTTATCGGATTTCCCGGAATATTCTTTATAAATAAAGAGTTCTCTTTATCCCATGGATTTGTACCAGTCCAGGCTGTTCCAATATCACCGAAACCTAAAATCTGGAAATTATTTAAAAAATCGGATCTGATTGGTTTCTTAGAGAAATATTTGAAAACAGGAAATCTTAATTCACTGTTTAAAACAGCAAAACTATTTCCATTACGAATATTTTGTGTAAACCCACGCATATTGGTTGCCAATGTTTGATAAGTATAATTTTGATCGGTAGCAATATTTATATCTGTGTTGAATTTGGGAAACAACCAATTATCAACTCCACCCATATAATAAATTAATTTGTTTTTCCCAAAGGAAGTACTTGATGCAAAACGATTTGCCCAAATAAAAGATTTATGAATTTTTTGATAATTCCGATAATCAAATCCAACAACAAACAGGTTTCTGTCTTCCCCTGTGATAGATTGATAATATTCTCCCCAAAATTTATATCGTGTTCCATAATAAAGATTTAAACCAATATTTCGGGTATTATCAAAAATAAATTCACCTTTTAGCCCAGCCCAATTATTTATAATATCAGGCCGTATCAAGTTAGAAACATCACGGGTGGAAAGAAAAACCTCCTTATCACTTCTTAAGAAGGCCGTCCCTTTAGTACTCATCACTGTATTAAATGGCCATCTTACAATATAATATACAGAATGGCTGTATTGCCTTGAATCATAATAATAAGTATAATTATCCATCGATTGACGGTGGAATATAATCTGTCTGTCGAGGCGATGCTTTAAATTCTCATAACTTAACAAATATTCAAAATTATCGAAATTAAATGAAAATCTCAACCCACCGGTAATTCTGTAATCTTCCATCAAATCACTTAACCCAAGTTTAAATAGAAAATTAAATCCCGGATTTAAATAAATTGGTGAACCTCCCCCTGAAAATTGCTGGTAATTAGCGTTTAAAAAGCTAAAATCAATTTGTGTAGTAATGTCGTTAATAGAATATTCAACATAATAGTTACGTTGCTTTTCAATAACAAAATCACTCGCTGTGGACAAAGTATCCCCATTTTCATTTATACTGATTTTGCCTTGCTTATTGAATTCAGAAATATCGCCTTCAACTACTTCATTTCTTATAAGATCTTCATAATAAACATTTTTTAATTTTTTCTTTTTTAATTTTGGCTGATCTGATTTTATCTGAATACTATCTGTTTTTATAATCATTCGTTTTACAGACAAACTATCGAAATAAGGAGTTTGCTGTAATTTTAATTTTGATAGGTTTTTTTGCGGTATTTGCTGGTATGTAAACATTTTATAAATGCCATCCACAAAAATTATTTCGGCTAGCTTACGTGCTTTTGGATTAATATCCTGTTCCAATATATTCTGTCTGTAATTAGTAATGGGATAATATTTTGTTATATATCTATAATGGATAGTAGTATCAATATGACTTATAACACTATCAAAACTAGCAACATACCTGTTATTAATTCCATTTTCATTGCTAATAAAACTAATGGTGGAATTATCGTACTCCATAGGAAATATCTCATTTACATCGGGAGTTTTTGTAATTCTTCGCATTATTTTTTTACGTGATAAATAATCGTATAAAAATAAATCCTTGTTAGAATTCAACTCTTTCATCTGATTTTCGGTAAAACTAATTGTATCACTTGAACGATTTGAGCTGAAAATGATTTGTTTTGAATTATTTATAAAAGCCGGATTATCATCATCAAAATAATCTTTTGTAATTTGCTCATGCGATCGGGAAGCCATATTATATACAAATATATCTGATTGCCCATTTTGAACAGCCGACATTACAATTAACTGACCGTTATTGGAATAAGAAAAGCTGAGAATTCGGGAGAAATATTGAAGCAATATTCTTTCAAACTTTTTTTCCTGCAAATTATAAAGATAAAGATAATTTAACCCTTTTTTTTCGGTGATAATTGCAAGAATTTCTCCTCCTGGATGCCATGCTAGCAATGGATAGGAATAATCTGTTTTTTCGTCGAGACGATAACCCGACTTCATAATTCTTTTGGCTTTCTTTTTTTCAGAATCAAAAATCCAAACCTTGAATTGCCCCATCTCATTAGTAACATAAGCATTATGATTGCCATCACTGCTAACTTTCAATCGCTGATAAACCCTTGATGATTTGGTTCTTTTTAAGAAAGAGCCTGTTTCGGGAAGCGTTTTGCTATCTGAAACAGCATATTTCTCTTTGTAATACACCATCCATTCGGCAATAATATTATTAAATGTCATTCCCAATACATATTGGAAACCAGTTTCAATATTTCGGCTTACCCTTGACATATAAACTATATTGGAAATGTTTTTTTCGCCATATTTCTCAGCTATAAATCGCCAAAAGGAATGACCTGCATAAATGGCATCATTGCCCGTTAATAAATTGAATCTCTTGTATCTGTCTGTTAAAAATCCATCCCGTACAATATTGTCAATGTCAGAATTCCAATCTTCTGAAATATAAGAAGTAAGCCCTTCGGAATACCAAGCTGGAATTGTAAAAATGGTATTGTTTTTAATCTGAGCAGTAATGCTACTTCCAAACATCATCTGATTGAAAATAATATCTGCAATTCCGGCTCTTATCTGCTTCTGAAAATCAGCATAACTTCCATTAAAGTAAAGAAAAATCTTATTTCCGGAGATTCTGGTTAAACCACCCGTATTATAACTTTCGTTATTTATGTATCCGATATTGCTTTGCTTAAAATCTGATAATTTGTTATAAACAATCAGTTGCATTTTATCATCTGCCTCAAAATCAAGCTTTATTTCTATCTCTTTCAAATATTTATAAGTATATTCTGATGCAAAATTTGCTAATTGTTTTCCACCAAGATAAAAATACACATCGAATTTTTCATATCGATAAAAAGTCCAGAAGAAATCATCATATTGAACCCGGTTTTTCCCAAAGTCCAATTGCATCCCACTGTAAAACTGAGCAGATGTAAAAAGCGGAAAAATAAAGCAACTTAAGATAACTATTGCTTTTAATTGCCTACTAATAAATTTCTTATATAAACCAAACTTCATTCAATAAATAATATTGTGTCATGAAAAATCAGAGTGCTAAGTTAATATTTTAAAAACATAAACACAAACTTAATTTCTTATAACAACTTTAAAGCTGTTTTTATTATCGGAATTTCTAAAAATTGCTTTTCTTCACCCTTTTAAAAAATTCTTTACTATTTTTGCAAAAGGAATATTCATTTGTATCAATGGCATAATTATTGCTTAATAAATATCATATTTAATAAATGGAAATATGAAAACATCATGGAAAAAAAAGGTTTTAGGTTTATCGATTATCGTATTTGTGTTGGTTTCATGTGAAAAAGACAGTACAATAATTGATACAACTACACGAAATGATTATGTTGGATCATGGACATGCACAGAAATACCTGTTGCGAAAAATTTATATTTCGATTGTGTAATAACTTTAGATGCAAATACTGAGGACAATATTAAACTTCAAAATTTTGCCAGTTTAAATGCAACAGCTTTTGCAATTGTAAGTGGTAAATCTGTAATATTACCAAAGCAAACTTTAAACGGAAATACTATTGAAGGTTACGGAACCCTTATTAATAAGGATTATATTAGCTGGAGTTATTATGTAAAGGATAATACCGACAGCGTAATGTACAACACAAATTTTAACCGAAAATAAAAAAGGCTCTCAAATTTGAGAGCCTTTTTTATAATATAAATAAAATTTCTTAGAAAGAATAACCGAGTGCGATACCTGATACTGGTAATATACCAACACTTAATGATTCTTTGGAATCACCTGATAAACCCAAATAACCAAAACCTACCCATGATTCTAGCGTAAATCCGTCCCATATCCATTTACGTCCAGCTACCACACCACCACCATAAAATGATAAAGAAGCTGATTCATCTGTAGTAATAGTTTGCCCTGTAGGAATTCCATTTACATCCAATTCATCTGTAGTTACTTGATATGATTCAGTAAAAACAGTGTATGTAATATATGGTGAAACATACCATCCTTCAACAGCTGCATCAAAATAATAACGAAATTCAGGTACAAATTGGAAACCACTAAATGAACTCTCTCCAGCAGAACGAGTATAATATCCTAATCCAAGTCCCAAAGACATATTGTCAGCAATTTTTCTTTCATATTCTAAACTAAAAACTCAAAATATCATGAATAAAGGTTTTATTGTAATGCTATTACTAAAATCACTACCACCACCACGGCGTCCTCTTCCTTTTTTTCTTCTTTTCTTTGTTAAATCATTGTCTTCGTCAGAAATAAAGACTTTAGAATCTGTGTTATTATCATCTAAGATAGATGTTTTTTGAGAACTTAAATCAAAGGCTGATTTTTTCAATGTGTTCCCTGTAAAACTCATTTGTGAATAAGCTCCAAATGAAAGGAATAAACCAACTAATAAGGCAAACGTAATTTTTTTCATTTAATTTTTTTTTTGTAAATAACTTTTATGAATTTATAATTAATAGCAAAATTAAATATTTAATTCTAATAACAAAATTTTTATAATAGAATTTTAATAATTTCTTAAAAAAACATTATAAACAAATCAAAAAAAGAAGAATAGCTATTAATTTCAAATAGGGAAACAGTTAAAAACCCTTAAACCAAATTAAAAATATTAATCAATAAGATATTCAATAGTTTCTTTTAAAGATGGATGTATAAATACAAA
>CAZYEM010000267.1:0-5437 GCA_964646395.1 uncultured Bacteroides sp. | reverse complement strand
GTTACAGACGTTTGGCGAATGTGTTTAAAGACAATAATTTGCCCGATTTTGAACTGATTTTTATTAATGACGGAAGTCGTGATAAAACGATGTATATTCTGAGGGAAATTGCCACTAAAGATTCACATGTTAAATTGCTTACTTTTTCCAGAAACTTTGGTCATCAGGCTGCTGTAACTGCCGGATTAAAAGAATGTAAAGGTGATGTTGCTGTTATTATTGATGCCGATTTACAGGATCCTCCTGAGGTAATTGTTGATATGCTGGAAGTGTTTGAAAAAGAAGAATGTAATGTAGTTTATGGCGTACGCAACAAAAGAAAAGGGGAAAGTTTTTTCAAACTCTTAACAGCAAAACTATTCTATCGTTTACTCAATTCATTGTCAGATATTTCCTTTCCTGTTGATACAGGTGATTTTCGTTTGGTTGATCGTAAAGTGATAGATGCATTTAACAATCTGCATGAAAAAAACAAATATATAAGAGGCTTAATCAGTTGGTTAGGTTTCAAACAATGTCCGGTTTATTATAACCGCGAAGCCCGTTTTGCTGGCGAAACCAAATATCCTTTCAGCAAAATGCTAAAATTTGCTTCGATTGGTTTATTTTATTTCTCCAAAAAACCTTTAAAATTAGCAACATCTGTTGGTTTTACCAGCATTTTTGCTGGTTTACTTATTGCTCTGTGGTTGCTTGTTAGCCAGATTTTTGGATTAGGACATACTGTTAGTGGTTGGACATCAACAATAATAATAATCATCTTCTTTGGAGGTGTCCAATTATTAACTATTGGAGTATTAGGACAATATATTGGAAGCTTATTTGACGAAGTAAAAAACAGACCCGAATATATTATTGCCGAAAAAGTGAATTTCAACGAATAAAAAACAATTTTATGAAGAAAACTATTCAAATTCAAAACCCGAATATCAATAAAAAAGAGAAAGAAAAACCTGTTGCAAGCGGAAAAACGATTGCAGTATCATTTTCATTGATAGCATGCTTGCAAAACTTACCAACGCAATTTGGATTTTTTGTTGAAACACTTAAAAAAATAAAACAGGAAAATTATTCAAAGTTTGAATTGATTCTGATAAATAATGCTACTTCAAGTGATATTCTGCAAATCGTTGAAAATGATGAGATTTTTAAAGCATTCAGAAGCCAAAATTTACTAAAGATTGTAAGTTCAGAAATAGAGATTGCAAAAACTCAGGCAATTTCTTTGGGTATTGCTGAAGCTTCCAAAGAGAATGTGCTTGTTTTTGATTATGAAAAACTGAATAATTCATTTAATATTAATGATTTATTCAATCAAAGAAAAGATTTAACCGATAAAATTGGTGTATTGGTTTTTCAACAAAAAGAAAAACAGAAACCAAATCCTTTTAACTATTCTATATTATTAGGAAACAAGAATTTATTGGGATATTTGTATCAGAATGTTTGCAAAAACAGTAAAGATTATCGTTTTACGATAAATTATCAACTGAAACAAGCAGATATTGAAACAGAAGATATTGCAATTTTTCAAAACAATCCTTTCACCGAAATCAAAAAACCAGACTATTTAACTAAGCTGTATAAAAACTTTGTAAATCGTATCAATTGGTTTTTTATTATTCCTTTTAAAGAGCTTAAAAACAAACCTGATAGAGAACAGTTACCCAAAAGGTTAAAAGAATCTTCGGTTTTCAGAATGTTGTTTGCAATTGTTGCTGCTGTTACTTTTCTTGCCATGCCAATGATGGCTTATCATACTGGTAATTCGGGTGATGAAGATTTATATCAGTATCCTCAGGCTGTAAAAATTTATAATTATTATACTAGTTTCGGTGCTGATACTTCTTATACAAATGCCGGAAATTCGAGTATGGAAGGAATGCGGGATTATGGTATGTCATTTGATACGCTGACTGTTTTCTTCAATAAAATATTCAATATTGATAATGTTTTCGAAGCACGTCATGCCATGAATGCCTTGGTAGGTTGGCTTGCATTTTTGTTTTGTGGTTTAATTGCTTTCAGAATTGCAAATTGGCGGGCAGCTTTGATTACTTTTTTCCTGATGTTTTTCTCTCCTCAGTTTTTAGGGCAAACTTTTAATAATCCGAAGGACGTTCCTTTTGCAATGGCTTATATTTTTACAATATATTACATAATCAGATTTTTACAACAATTTCCTAAACCAACTAAGAAAACTGTTTTTTATCTGGCTTTAGGTATTGCTATGGCAATAAGTGTTCGTATCGGGGGGTTATTATTACTGGCTTATCTGGTGATGTTTATAGGAATTTACTTTTTATTTACAAGCAAAGTAAAATCTTTATTTTCAGCCGAAAATATTGTAAGATTTAAAAAGTTAGCAACCTATTCTATTATTATTGCTATTGCAGGATATTTTATGGGATTAATTTTGTGGCCTTATGCTTTGCAGGCACCAATAAGCAATCCATTGAAATCATTAACTTCAATGACAAATTTCGGAGCAAGTCTGCGCCAGATTTTCGAAGGTATTTCAATTTGGTCTGATAAAGTTCCGCCTTATTATACCATCAAATATATTATGATAACTGCTCCGATTTCAGTAATTATCGGATCAGTAATTTATCTTTTCTTATTGAAAAAGAAAGATATGCAGTTTTTCTGGGCATTCATACTGTTATTCTCATTTGGCTTCCCTATTTTTTATATTGTTTGGAAACATTCGAATGTTTATGGAGGATGGAGACATGCGTTATTTACATTTCCAGCTTTAGTTGTAGCTGCTGGTTTGGGATTCAATAGTTTGATTGAAGTTATTAAAAATAAATATATGAGAATTGCAGCTGGTATAATAGTCGTCTTATTAACCATAAATCCAATTATTCATACTTTTAAAAACCATCCTTATCAATATGTTTATTTCAATGAAATTGTTGGTGGAGTTAAGGGAGCTTATGGCAACTATGAAATGGATTATTATTTCCATAGTTTGCGTGAGGCAACGGAATGGGTTAAGCAAAATGCTACCAAAGATGCCAATGTTACCGGCAAAAAAATAAAAGTTGGAGCATGGCTTACTCCGCCTGTTTCCTATTATTTAAGGAAAGATACTGCCAAGTTTGAAGTTGCATTTATACGTTATTACGAACGCGGCAACAACGATTGGGATTATGCTATTTTTGTAAATACCGGCATCAATCCAGACCAATTGAGAAATGGTAGCTGGCCTCCAAAAAATGCGGTTCATACAATTGATGTTGATGGAAAACCGATTTGTGCCATTTTAAAAAGAACTGACAAATCGGATATGTTGGGATCACAGGCTTTGGAAAAAGGCGATTTCCAGACAGCGATACCACTTTTGCAAAAAGCTGTTAATGTATTGCCAACCAACGAATCTGCCTTACTCAATTTAGGTGATGCTTATATAAAGATACAACAAATGGATAGTGCCATGATGTATATTAATCAGTTGTTGAAATTTGATCCTGAACTTGACAATGCATTGAATTTTCAAGCTTATATTTATCTGGCAAAAAATGATGCGGAAAATTCATTGAAAACTGCCAACCGAATTATTAAAAACAATTATAAGTATTACTTTGCTTATTGGTGGGCTGCAAATGCTTATATCCGTAAAAACGATTCATATTCAGCAATTAAAATGCTTGAGAAATTGCTCGAACAAAATCAAGGGTTCAAACCTGCTTATCAGATGTTAGCTCAGATATATCAGCAACAGGGAGATAATGAAAGGGCTCAGCATTATGCAGGTATAGCTAATCAGATGCAATAAAACAGCTTAGATAAAAATTCCCGTTATCATATACGTTCAACACATATAAGATAACGGGAATTTTTATTATAAAGAGGGTTGGTTTCTGTCAATAATCCGTTATGGTAAAAACAGGCAACTATCCCCATAACTTAAAAAGCGAAAATCATTTTTTAAGGCATAATCATAAATATCTTTCCATTTTTCGCCAAGCATAGCAGAAATTAATAAAAGTAACGTGCTCTTTGGCTGATGAAAATTAGTAATAATTCCTCTTGTGATTTTAAACTGATAACCCGGAAAAATCATCATTTGCGTTTGACCATGTAAAACATTCATTTTGTGTTCTTTCATAAACACTACTATATATTCCAATGCTTTACGGGCAGAAATTCCACATTGATATTTTTCCTGATAGGCATCCCATTGCAATATATTAATTTCATTATTAGTGGTTTCATTTAAAAATAACTTTACACCAAACCAATAAAGCGATTCGAGTGTACGTGTACTCGTGGTTCCAACGGTAATAATATTTTTATTTATATTTTGCAAAAGGCTTTCGATAAATCCGATTTCAATATATACTTTCTCGCTGTGCATGGTATGCTGATCAATAGTTTCGGAGCTTACAGGCTTAAATGTTCCAGCACCAACATGTAATGTAAGATTTTCGCAAAGAATACCTTTTTCCTTTAATTCCCTAAATGTTTTTTCGGTAAAATGCAAGCCTGCGGTAGGAGCTGCAACCGAGCCGTTTTCGATGGCATAAACTGTTTGATAGCGATCATTGTCCGTATCTTCGGCTTCTCTGTTCAAATAAGGAGGCAACGGAATTACACCCAACTTATCCAAAACTTCAGCAAATGATAGATTATTTGCATCCCATGAGAATTCTATAATCCAGGCATTGTCAACAGCTTCTTTCCGCTCCGCATTTATTGAATAATTGATGTTATTATGTTGAAATGATTTTGATATTATTTTTTCTTTCCAGCGTTTATTATTTCCCACAAAACATTTCCATTTACAACATCCTTTCAGCTGAAAAGCAAGTTGAATATCCATCGAATTATCAGCTGGTTCCAAACAGAAAATTTCAATAATACTGCCCGTTGATTTCGGAAAAAGCATACGGGCATGAATAACTTTAGTATTATTAAAAACCAACAAACTATCTTCGGGAAGAAAATCAGGTAAATCTGAAAAGCTATGTGTAGAAATCTGCTTGTTTTTATAAAGCAGTAACTTCGATTGATCTCTGTTTTCTAATGGAAAACGGGCAATACGATTATCAGGTAAAGGATAATCGAAATCATTGATGTTAATACTCCCGGCATCTGTCATGTTCAAAATTTCTGCAAAAGTACAAAGTTTTTAAAGATATTCTGAGCAATTGAATAATCAATAAATCGACTATTTGATTTACATTATTACAAAATCAATGTCTTTGTAATCATGAATCTTTTAAATTCCCTTAACTATCATTTCTTTTCACAGAAATTCGAAAAAGGAAAGCTTGCATAAGTAAAAAACCTGTTCATCTATAAATTAATGCTCAATTTAACCACATTAATACTTTCCTTAGTATCAAAAAAAGGTAAAAGAAAATGAGTTGTAATAAAAAAAAAAATATATTTCAAGCATATTTTCGCCTCCTATACTTGGGTTACCTTC
>CAZYEM010000266.1:0-5500 GCA_964646395.1 uncultured Bacteroides sp. | reverse complement strand
ACCGCAATTTAAAACTAAGATTTTCATTGTTTTGCAATTGAATGAGGTTAAAAAATGTTTTCAACAAAAGTATTAATTTTGTTGCATATAGCGAAATAAAATCAGAAAAAAAGCGAATATCTATAAAATATTCGCTTAATTACTTACTTTTTAAAGATTTACTTTGTTTGTTTTGTTTGTTTCTTACTATCCAAATCAACTACACTTTTTTTATTAGCAATCTTGCTGATTTTTTTGTCTTTAGGTGTTAATTCTGTCTGATAACCAATGGTTTCAATTGCATTACTAATTTTAATTCTATCTGATTTTGTACCATCAAAATCTATAGTTACCGTTTTTGCAGATACATCGGCTACTACCTTTATAATTCCTGCTTCTTTAAGCAATTCCTTTTCTATTAATGCTTTGTCTTTAGCATTATCAAACGTTACTTTAATTTTGTAAACCGAAGTTTTTATTTCTTTACTAACTTGTGCATTTAAGTTTGTTGTTATATTTACAAATGATAATAACATCAAGCTTATAGCAATGAATTTGAATGTTTTCATTTTTGAATGTTTTAAATTGTTTATTGGCAAATTTAATCATTTTATTTGAATTGAACATAATAGAGCATAATGTATTATCTTTTTATAGCATAAATTTTATGAAATTAATTGGATTCCTGATTAATGGTTTTCTTTTCATTCTCTCTTAATCCACTAAATATTAAGGTCGCAAAGTCTTTTACAGGTTTTAGTAATTTCGATTCATTCCTGTTTTTCTCAGAAATAATCAACTTTCTGGAATCAAGTTTATCAATAAAATAAATTAAGATACTTAAAACCAAAACAACTTTTAAAACACCAAAAACAACTCCTCCTAATTTATTGATTAAACCTAAAGAAATCAAATCAAATGCTTTATCAATTATTTTGCCAAGCAAATGAACAAGAATAACAACTATTATAAATGTAACAATAAAAGATAGTAAACTGGCATATTTACCATTTATTCCGATTTCTTTACCCACATAAACTGAAAAATGATACGATAAATAAATACCCAATAACAATGCAGCTAAACTTGCAATTTCAACAGCCAAACCATTTACAAAACCTTTATAAGCAAACCATATTAATGGTATTAAGATGATTATATCAATTATATTCATTAAATTATTTTTTTAAACGTCGTGTTAATTCTGTAGCATAAACGAAATCGTTAATTTCTTTATTATCTGTATATAATATTGAGTTTTTATCTCCTTCCCACCATAATTCGCCCTTATAAATAAACGCAATTTTGTCACCAATTTCAATTACCGAATTCATATCATGCGTGTTAACAACTGTAGTAATCTGATATTCCTGAGTTATTTCGCTGATAAGATTATCAATAACGATAGAAGTTGAGGGATCTAATCCTGAATTGGGTTCGTCGCAAAACAAATATCTTGGATTTGCAGAAATTGCACGAGCAATAGCCACTCTTTTTTTCATACCACCACTTAATTCGGATGGGAATAATTTATTAACATTATCAAGATTTACTCTTTTTAAACAAAAATTTGCCCTATCGAGTTTTTCTTCTTTGCTCATATCGGTAAACATCGAAAGTGGGAAAATTACATTTTGCTCAACATTCATCGAATCAAATAAAGCTCCTCCCTGAAACAACATCCCGATTTCCTGTCTGATTTTCTTTTTTTCATCATAAGTGATTTCTAAAAACGATCTGTCATCAAACCTTACATCACCTTTATCAATTTGAAATAAGCCAACCAAGCACTTCATTAATACCGTTTTTCCTGATCCACTCTGTCCGATAATTAAATTAGTTTTCCCTTTTTCAAATACAAAATTAATACTTTTCAAAACTTCCTTTTCATAAAAGAATTTTGATACATTTATTGCTTCTATCATGCTAATAATAATTGAGTTAGGATTAAGTTAAACAAGATTATCATAATACTACTATTTACTACAGCTTTCGTACTCGAACGACCTACTTCTAATGCTCCACCATTCGTATAATATCCATAATAACCAGATATAGAAGTTATTATAAATGCAAATACTACTGTTTTTATTAAAGCATATACAATATCAAAAAACTTAAACTGAAATTGTAAACCACTTACATAATCGGCGGTTGATAATAATCCGGCGAGAGATCCAGCGAGCCAACCACCAGCCATTGCCAAAAACATACTTAGAATTATCAGAACGGGATTAATCAGCATAGATGCAATAATTTTGGGAAGAATAAGATATGCCGGTGGATTAATTCCCATAATCTCAAGTGCATCTATTTGTTCTGTAACTCTCATGGTACCAATTTCTGAAGCTATTCTGGAACCAACTTTTCCTGCTAAAATCAAACTGATAATAGTTGGTGAAAATTCTAAAATAATTGATTTGCGAGTAGCAAACCCAATAGTGTATAATGGAACCAACGGACTATCAATATTAAAAGCCATTTGTATGGTGAGAACAGCTCCCATAAATACAGAAATTATTGCAACAATTCCAAGTGAATCAAAACCTAAATAATTAATTTCCAATAATAATTGTTTGCGATAAATTGATAATTTTTCAGGTTTGCGAAAAACCAACTTCATTAGAAGCAAATATTTCCCGAATTCATATATTATTTTCATTTATTTCTATAATATTTCTGCTAAATTAATTAATTTTCACAAATTAAAAATAATTTACATATTGAAAGAAAAAAATTGAAAGATTTACTAATTTTGGAAGCGAAAAAAATACATGAAAATGAATTTAAAAATTTTATTTAAACCATTTATATTCTTAGTTTTAGCTGTTTTTTTGTTTTCATCATGTTTAACAACAAAACATAGAAAGAAAAAAAAATGTAATGATTGTCCTTCTTTTGGCTATAACATAAAAACTGGAAATGACAGAAATTAAAGGCATTTTATCTAAATATCTACCCGAAAATTCTGTGGAATTGATATCAGACCTGATATTAAAAAATAATGTACAGGTAAATATTACTAAAATCAGACGAACTAAACTCGGGGATTATCGTCCACCACAAAATGGTTATATATATCACAGAATATCAATTAATCACAATTTAAATAAGTATGATTTTCTAATAACTTTAATTCATGAATTAGCCCATTTATTTACATGGAATTCTTTTAAAAATAAAGTGGAACCACATGGTTATGAATGGTATAGGAATTATTTGGATTTAATTGAGAAATTCAATACCAATGATATTTTTCCTGAAGATATAAGAATAATTTTTAAGGATTTGCAAAAACATCCTCAGCTCTCAAAAACTGAACTTACCAGAACTTTGAGAAAATATGACGATCAACAAAGTTATTTATTAATTGAAGAAATTCCATATCATTTAAATTTTAATACTTTTGATGGAAGAACTTTCCAAAAAGTGGAGAAATTGAAGAAGAGATTCAAATGTATATGCTTGAATGATAGAAGAACATATTTGTTTCATCCATTAACAAGAGTTGTAAAGAGTATTTAAAAGAAATAATAATATATAAATAAACCCAAGCAACTGACATTGAATTAAAAAACGTTAATATGATGTATTAATTACTAATTATTTGTAAAATATATATATTTTTGCACTTAAAAATAAATACCAAAATAATGAATAAAAATAACTTTTGCGTTATTATGGCAGGGGGCATAGGTTCACGATTCTGGCCTATGAGCAGAACTTCTCAACCGAAACAATTTATTGACATATTAGGAATCGGCGAAACGCTTATACAACAAACTTTTAAAAGATTTGAACGTGTTTGTCCAACTGAGAATATTTATATTGTTACAAATGAAATTTACAGAGAGCTAATAAAAAATCAGATTCCACATATTAAGGATGAACAGATTGTATGTGAACCATCAAGGAGAAATACAGCTCCTTGTATAGCTTATGCAAATTATAAAATTCAGAAGATTAATCCGGATGCCAATATTATAGTTGCCCCATCTGACCATATCATTCTTAAGGAAGATGCTTTTGTTGAGGTTATTACAAAAGCATTGGAAGCTACAAAAGATAATGATTGGTTGATTACGTTGGGAATAACTCCAAGCCGACCCGATACAGGTTATGGTTATATTCAATATAATGGTGCCATTAAATGGGATGTTGACGGAAGATTAAAAAAAGTAAAAACATTTACTGAAAAACCAGCGTTGGAAATGGCCAAATCATTTATTGAGAGTGGTGATTTTCTGTGGAATGCAGGTATTTTTATATGGTCGCTCAAAAGTATTATGAAAGCTTTTGAATTGTATTTACCCGATGTAGATTCAATATTTAAAGAAGGTATTTATAATTATAATACAAAAAACGAAGAAGTTTTTATTAAAAATGCCTATACTGTTTGTAAAAACATTTCAATAGATTATGGTGTGATGGAAAAAGCAGATAATGTATATGTTTTAACATCTGATTTTGGCTGGTCTGATTTGGGAACATGGGGATCTCTATATGAAACAAGAACTAAAGATGATAATTCAAATACCATCGTTGGCAAAAATGTAATGACTTATGATACTAAAAATTGCATAATAAATATGCCAAAAGACAAATTAGTGGTATTACAAGGCCTGGATGATTATATAATAGTTGAGGATAATAATATTTTACTAATTTGCAAAAAAACAGAAGAACAACAAATAAGACAGTTTGTTGCTGATGTTATGAGCGAAAAAGGAGAGAAATTTATTTAGAAAAAAAAAGAAAATTATTGCAGAATAAATTACAAAACCTCGGTGATTTTTCTTTATTTAAAGACTAAATCACTGAGGTTTTTTATTTTAAAAGGATAAATCTAAAAAATAATTGTTTAAGTTAAGCTCCTTTTTCACCTACAAAATAATCTTCTTTATTTTTAAACAAGATATTAAAAGTAGTTAAACTACCATAAATACGTGTTATATATTGTTGCATTTCAACTTTTTCCCCATCACTTAAATTACTGGTATTAAGTTTTTGTTCCAGTACACGAACTCTATCACGTATCATTACTATTTTATGGAAAAAAGCATCAATTGGGATTTCTTTTTCTTTTAAACTCGTATCGCCCGGAACCATAATCAGTTTTCCATTATTCCACTTTGTTCCCATAGGTACAGTTTCATGAATGTCGCTAAATCGACGCAAAACTCTGATTAAACTTTTCTCAATTTTTTCATACGTTGCAAGATCAGAAGGAGTTTCAACTGATTCTATTACTTCCAATCCTTCATAATCACGCATAATCTGACGTGTACCGGTTTCAATAAAACAGATTTCATAAGCATCTGAACGTATTTGAATTACAACACCTTTCCCAAATTGTGGATGCTTTATTCGCGATCCTATTCCTAATGTTTCTATCATGTTTTTAAATTTAATATTAATAATTGGTTTCCCGATTACTAAAGTATTATTACAAAATTATTAATTGTTATAACAATTATCTATTTTAATGTTTCTTATTTCCGATTTTTTTTAATTCGTAACT